>JAITKC010000252.1 GCA_031278665.1 Bifidobacteriaceae bacterium
TTCGGCCGCGCCGCCGGCCGGCTCAGTTGAGGGTTTCGGCGACGACCTCGAAGACTTTGGCGCGGGCGGCGCCGGCGCCTTCGTCGGCCCGGGCGACGGCCGCGACGATGGCGTTGACCAGGATCGCCTGGGGCAGGCGGAGTTGGCCGTAGAGTTCGTCGCGCAATCCGGCCGTCTGCGCGCCGACGACCAGTTCGATGTCGGCGTAGGCGCTCAACGGGGTCTCGGCGAAACTGGTCATGGCCACCACGGTCGCCCCGGCGGCATCGGCGGCGGCGGCGGCGCGCAGCGAATTGGAAGTCGCCCCGGTTCCCGAGACGATCACGCAAACGTCGCCGGGGGCCAGCAGGCGGGCCCGAATCTGCTGGTCCAAAGCGTCGGTCGGGGCGCTGGCCGGCCGGCCGATGGCGGCCAGGCGCATCGCGAAGTCCTGGGCCACCGGGGCCGACACGCCGTTCCCGCCGATCAGAATATGCGGGGCGGCGATCAGGGCGGCGACCACCGCGTCGATCCTTTGGTCGGAGACCAGCGGGGCCAGTTCGGCGGCCGAGGCGGCGACCGTCTCGAAAAACGCCCTGACCACCCCGGCCGGGGTGTCGTCATCGGCGGCCGGCCGGGGGGTGCCCAAGTCGCGCGCCAACATGACCCGCAGGTGCGGGAAGCCGCGGTAGCCGAGGGACTTGGCGGTGCGCACCACCGTGGCGGAGGAGACGCCGGCCACCTCGCCGAGTTGGGTGGTTGTCGCCTCGACCGCCCAGGCGATGTCCGCCAAAATCGCCTGGCAGACTCTCTGCTCGCCGGCGCTGAGGGTATGGACGCGGGCCCGCGCCACGGCCGCGACGCTCGGAAGGTCTGTGACCTCGGACAATTTGTCTCCCTTTGGCTGTGCGAGGGCGTGTTTGCGGTTGGCTACACAATAGCCGCGGGCGGCGGCGCGGGCGCGGCCGGGGGCGCGGCCTGGCGCGGGCGGGCGGCGGCGAGAGGGGTGAGGTCGCCGTCGGCCAAGCGGTAGGGGCGGCCGTATTCGGGTTGGAGCCAGCGTCCGGACTTGGCGGCCAGCCGCTCGGGGTTCAATCCGTGGGCGGCGATGAGGACCCGCGGGTCGACGGCGTCGACGTAATAGCGCACCATATTGGGGGGCGAGTGGCGCATGTTCATGTGGTCGTCGAAGGCGACGAACCGGAAGCCGGCCTTTTCGGCCAGTTTGACCATCCGCCCGTAGTCGGGGTCGAAATCGCCCATCGGCACGCCGCCCATCTGCAAATAGGCGCCGCCGGCGGCGGGCAAGTCGAATAGCTCCAAAATGTTCGGGAAGCCGATCTGGATTAAATAGCCGGCCGGGTTGGCCCGAATCATCTGGCGGGTTATCAGGTCGGAGGTTCGCCCCAGGCCGGCCAACCAGGCCGGCTCGCCGCCGGGGGCGTAGCGCGGGCTGTCCGGGCGCCAGGTCAGGGGCCGGGCGGCGAAGTAGCGGGCGACGACCAGGGCCGCGTCCGGTTCGAACACCACGGCCCGGCCGGTCGCCCGGCCGAGCTCCAGGAGCATCTCGACGTCTTCGATTTCGCGCGGGTAGAAGTTGAACGCCGCCAAACCCTCGACTCCGGCCAAAATCTCTCGACGCGCCTGGTCCATCTGGTCGAACGTCTCCCAACCGGCCGGAAGCTCCAAAGACGCCCGGATCGCGCCGGATTCGTCCGAACAGGCCGCCACCAGGGCGTCGTCGCCGAACTCGGTGCAGTCGCAGATCAACACGTCCACCCCGCCCCGGCGGCGGAACAGCTCGATGTCGCGCAGGCGGTTGGCCAGTTCCTCGGGCCGGGTCATGACCAAGTCGCCGGTCCAGTGCAGCGATCCCTCGGGAGTGGTGATCAGACAGGACGAATGGCCGTAGGCGGGCGTGAAACTGGCCAACGGCAGCAGTTCGATGGCCCCGACCATTATCGGCTGGCCCGGTTCGAAGGCGCTGTAGGAGTCGCGGAAACTGGCCACCCCGTCGCCTGTCTCCTCCAACGCCGCCTCGATGCGCTGGGCGTTGGCGCTCAGGTAAACCGGAATGTCCGGGTGGACGGCGCCCATATAGGCCATGTGGTCCAGGTGCAGGTGGCTGATGAAGACCGCCGTGTTCAGGTCCGAGTCCTCGGCTGGGACGATCCCCTTTAGGCCGTCCAACGCCGCCGCCGGATATAGTCCGTCGATCCAAGGGATCAGGCCCAGGCGCAGGCCGTCGCGCAACCACCCGGCCGGCCGGGGGGCCAACGCCCCGCCGTAGAAGGCGGTGGCCGGGTCGTAGGCGGCGCCGATTTCGAAGACCACGCGGTCGCGGCCGCGGGTGAGGGTCGCGACCACCCCGCCAATTGAGCGCAGCCCCGAATACATTGTGAACACGGTGTCGGTCATGGCTTCCTCGATTCGCCGGCCGGTCGGCCGGTCGGGTGTCTGGCGGGTGTGGCGAAGGCGGTCTGGGCCCCGGCCGAGCCGGCGGCCATGGCGGCGTCCCAGCGGGCCAGGGCGGGATAGAGTTCCGGCAAGGTGCGGGCCACCATGGTGGCGGACCCGAAACCGCGGCCGAAGGTGTCGACATGGGCGGTCGCCCCGCCCAGGGCGGCGACCGGGGCGAGGTCGTTCTCCCAACGGTCGCCGACCGAGATTATCGCCTGCCCGCGGGCCAGGACGGGCTCGACTTGGGCGGCCACACCGTCCGGTTTGCCGGCCGAGCAGACCACGTCGTCGAACAATCCGGCCACGCCGAGCCGCTTGAGCAGTTCGGCCAGCCCCTCCGCCGGCGCGTTGGTGACCAAGGTGACCGATGCCGCCAGCCCGGTCAGGAACTCCTTCAACCCGCATGGCGCGAACACTTGGGCGTCCGCCAGGTCGCGGCGGCTGGCCAGGTAGGCGGCGTCCCGGTCGGCCGGTTCGACGCCGAGGTCTCGCGCGACCGCGGCGACCACGTCGTACAGGTCCTCGCAGTCGGCGAAGGCCGGATCGGCGTCCGGGTCGGCCTCAAACCGTTCGAGTTGGGCGACCACGCCGGTCAGCCCGGTCCGCCGCTCGAGTTCGCGGGCGTAGCACCGGGCCGGGCCGGCGCCTAGGCAGATGGTGCCGTCCAAGTCCATCATCATCACCGCGCCGGGTTGCGCTTGCAATGACGTGGCACTCATGGTCCAATTGTTGCATAGCGACTTCATGGAGGTAATCCCCTGATGAGTGGCCGTTCCAACCCCCGCCCTCACGTCGCCACACCCATTTGCCGCACACCGACACCCACGAACCCAGATCTATCAAGGGAGTTGCCATGAGTAAACGAATCCGCCGGCGCGCGCTGGCCGGCTTGACCGCCGCCGCCTTGGCCGCCACCGTCTTGACGGCCTGTTCGGCCGCCAACCAGCCAACCGACCCGGGCGACGCCGGGAAGTCCGGCGAACCGATTCATGTGACGGTTTGGCACACTTTGGAAGGCGGCCACGCCGAGGCGGTCGAACAGGCGGCGCAGGACTTCAACGCCGCCAACCCGGACGTCGTGGTCGAAATGCAAGCCCAGCCGTTGACCGACTATTACGCCAAAGTGTTCCAGGCGGTCCGCAACGGAACCGGCCCGGACATCATCGACCTCTATCCGATCGAAGCCACCCAGTACATCGAAGCCGGTCTCGCCGCCGACCTGACCGGCTATATCGCGGACCCGGAGATCGGCGTGCCGGACTTCGACGCCAACCTGACCGAGGCCTGGCTGGAGTCGATCGCGCAGTGGGGAGACGGCAAACGCTACCTCGCCCCCTCCGACCAGACCGGACCGGTGCTGTTCTACAACAAGACCCTGTTCGACTCGCTTAGTTTGGGCGCCCCCGCCACCTGGGACGACCTGGCCGAGGCCGGCCGGGCGATCTCCCAGGCCACCGGCAAACCGGCCTTCGGCTTCGACGATCTGGTCTCCGGCGTGATCACCCTGGCCGGCCAGGAAGGCCAGGACTTCGTCGACGTGGCGGCCAAGAAATCGACTTTCGACAACGCCGTGTTCAAAGACAAGATCATGTGGCTCAAGGGCCTGTTGGACGAAGGCGTGTTCCGCTTGGTCGGCGAAGACTTCTACTTCTCCGGACCGTTCGGCTCGCAGGCGGTGGCCGCCTACGTCGGCTCTAGCGCCGGCTATCCGTTCGTGGCCGAATCGGTCGCCGGCGCGTTCGAGTACGCCGTCGCCCCGATGCCCCAGGGTGGATCGACCGAGTTCGTCCCCGGCTGGGGATTCTCCTATATGGTCTTCGCCAGCGACGAGGCCACCGAACGGGCCGCCTTCCGCTATATCAGCTATTACCTCCAACCCGAGGTGCTGGGCAAGATGTCGACTGTGTTCGGTTCGATAGCGCCGTTCCGCAACGCCCGCGAGACGCCGGTCTTCGAGGAGTTCCTGGCCACCAACCAAGCGGCGGCAGCCCTCGACGCCCAGGTCGAGTACTCGACTTTCCAACCCGCCGCCGGCGGCGTGGCCGAGGCCCAGAACGAGTTGCTGATGGCCGTCGAAGCGGTTCTGACCGGGCAAAAGGACGTCGACAGCGCCCTGGCGGAGGCGGCGGCCGCCGCCGATGCCGCGATGGCCCAGTGACGCCGCCGACCCGGGCGGGGCGGCGCGGGGCGGCCA
>JAITKC010000291.1 GCA_031278665.1 Bifidobacteriaceae bacterium
GGGCCTGGGCGTATTCGGCCTGGGCCGCGGCCAGGGAGGCCTCCGCCAAAGGCAATTCCTGGTTGGCTTCCTCGAGTTTCAGGTAGGCGGAGGCCAACTCGGCGGACGTGTCCTCCAACTCAATCCGCAGCCGCTCCAACTCCTTTTGGTTTTCGGCGCGCTGGCGTTCGATTTCGTCCCGGTCTTTGGCGGCCGCCACCGGCGCCGCCGTCCCGGCCAGCACCAGCCCGAAGGCGGCGGCCGCCGCCAACGCCAGTCCGGCCAACCCGGTTCTAAACCGTTTCAAATGTCGTTCCCCCTATTTTCAACGCCCGTCGCCGCGCCTTCGCCTCTCACCATAGCGCCGCGGGCCCCGACCACCCGGTTCACACGCGGGTGAAGCGCCGCAAAGTCAGCACAGAGCTGACTCCGGCCAACGCCACGGCGGCGATCACCAGCCAGGGCGCCACGGCGATGGCGTCGGCCGGGTTGACACTGCCCATGACCACGATGAAGTTTCGTTCGACCCAGCCGGCCAGCCAGAACTCGGCCACCCCCCAAAGCGCCCCGACCGCCAGGACCGAGCCGAGCAGGGCCGCCACGGCGCCTTCGAGTATGAAGGGCAACTGGATGAACAGGTTTGAGGCGCCGACCAGGCGCATGATGCCGGTCTCGCGCTGGCGCGACAAAGCCGACAGCCGAATTGTGGTCGCGATCAGCAGAACGGCGGCCAAACCCAAGACCGCCGCCACCGCCAGCGCCGCCAGGCGCAGTTTCGACAGCAAGTCGAACAGTCGGTCGAATAAGTCCGACTGGTCGACCGCTTGGAGGACGCCGGGCATCGCCCCGACGGCATCGGTCACCACTTCGAATTTCTCCGGGTCGGTCAAGGCGACGTGGATGACCGGCCCGAACATCTCGACCGACACCTCGTCGGTCATATAGCTGCCGCCGAACCTGACCTGGTAGTCCTCGAAGACCGATTCGGCGCTCTGGAGCGAGGTCTCGCGGACATAGGGCGCCAACTCGGCCGATTCGAGCCGGTCTTCGACGGCTTCCAACTGGTCGGCGCTGACCGCGCCGGAGGCGCAGTTGCCCTGGTCGACGGCGTCTTCGGGGCAGAGGTAGATCGACACCTCCATCCGGCCGTACCAGTCCCCTTTGATCCGCTCGACTTGGAACTGGAGCATCAGCGCGGCCCCTACCGCGCTCAGCGACACGAAAGTGACCAGGATGACGGCGCTGATCATCGAGGCGTTGCGGCGAAATCCGTGGGCGATCTCGGCCAGCACGAAACGCAGGCGCATCAGGCGTCCCCCCCGTAGTAGCCGGAGGCCTCGTCGCGGACCACCCGGCCCTCGACTAATTCGACCACCCGTTGGCGGGCCTGGTCGACCAGTCCGACATCGTGAGTGGCCATCACCACGGTGGTGCCGGTTTGGTTGACTCTCGCCAGGACGGCCATGATCCCCTCGGAGGTGCGCGGGTCCAAGTTCCCGGTCGGCTCGTCGGCCAACAGGATCTGCGGCCGGTTGACCACCGCCCGGGCGATCGCCACGCGCTGTTGTTCGCCGCCGGACAACTCGTGCGGCGCGCGCTTGTCTTTGCCGGCCAATCCGACCAGATCGAGCACGTCCGGCACGGTCCGCATGATGGCGTGGCGGGGCCGGCCGATCACCTGCATGGCGAAGGCGACGTTTTGGAAGACGGTCTTGCGCTCGAGCAGCCGGAAGTCTTGGAAAACCGACCCGATCTGGCGGCGAAAGCGGGGAATGCGCCGCTGCGGCATTTTGGCGATGTCCTGTCCCAAGACGAAGGCCCGCCCCGAGGTGATGTGTTCTTCTCTGAGCACCAGCGACAGGAGCGTCGACTTGCCGGAGCCGGAGGCGCCGACCAGGAAGCAGAATTGGCCCCTGGGGATCTCCAGGCTGACGCCGTCGAGGGCCGGCCTGGCCCCCCGGGCGTAAATCTTGGTCACGTTGTCGAATTTGATCACTTCGCACTCGATGTTTGCTCGTCGCGGTCAGGACTCGGGCCAGGCCAGCCTAAGGCGCCCGGACCGACGACTCGGTCAGACACGCCGTCAAGCTGTGACCCGCCGCCGGGTAGACTGTCCGGCGGCAATCGACCAACCGTAGCGATCAGGAGAAGCCATGTCGAAACGCGCCCGCAAGCGCCGCACGCGCAAGAAGTCCGCCGCCAACCACGGCAAACGGCCGAACGCCTGACGCCGGCCACCCCCGCCGCCGGCCTCCCGCCGCTCGCCCCGGCGGCGCCGCTCAACCCCCCGAAGACGCCGCTGACGGCCGCCGATGCCGCGCCGCCGGCGCCAGCGGACGGTCGCGAAAGGTCTCAGACCGCCTCGGGTCGCGGCGACCGCAACTCCGCCAGCCGGCCGACCACCCGCTCCCGCAGCGATGGCGGCGCGACCTCCAGACAGGCTTCGCGGATTATGTTCTTCAGCTTTGAGCGGACTTCGTGTTCATAGGCGCAGTTGTCGCAGCCGTCGAGATGGTCGCGCATGGCCTCCAATTCGTGGGCCGCCAATTCCTCGTCGATGAATTGGTACAGACGCGGCAAAGCCTCCTCGCAGTCGAAGTGCTGCAAGAGGGTCCCCATGATTTTCACCCCCCGCTCTCCCCGTCAGAGCTTGACTTGATTCCCTGACCGGTCAGGGCCTCGCGCAGTTGGGCCCGTCCGCGGTGCAACCGCGACATCACCGTCCCA
>JAITKC010000340.1 GCA_031278665.1 Bifidobacteriaceae bacterium
GGTGTTTTGAATCGAGACCGACAATTTCTCTGGTGTTTTAAATCGACACCGACAATTGTTGTGGTCCTGAAAACAGGCGCGACCGCCTGACCTGCGACAACGCGAAAAGGCCTCCTAGAAATTGTCGGTGTCGATGCAAAAGGCCGGAAGAATTGTCGGTGTCGATGCGTTCGACCAGGAGAATTGTCGGTGTCGACGCGGTGTCGACGCGAGACAGCGCCGGAATCGTCGTTGTCGATCCGGGTCGCGGCGCGGGCGGCGGCTTCGGGCGGCGGCTCAAAGCCGGTGGCTCAAAGCCGCCGACTCGCCAAAGGGACCGCCGGCGGCCGGCCAGGGCTCGCGGGCGGGCGTGATGGGACGCCGGAGATAGGCGGGCGGCGCCGCCAGGTTCGCGGGACAGGGCTTCGGGCGAAGCAGCGGGTTGGGGCGGCCGGGGTTGCCTGGGCGGCGCGCCCGCCGCCGCGAGCGTGTTTCAGCCCACTGAGGTGTCAAGCAGGCGCGCCGGCTCAGCGCCGCCGGAACCGGCGCCCCCAATAAGCCGAATCGACATAACCGGCTACCCAGCGCGAACACCAGCCAACCCATGACTGCTGTGAGGTTAAGTCTTGGGTGGGCGTGCGGGACTGGGGGTCTGTGGGGGCGGTGCCCAGACCCTTTGTGGCGCGTGCCGGGCGCTGGGGGTTATTCGGCCGCCGCTGTGAGGGCGTCGATGCGGGCTTGGAGACGGGCGATGGCGCGTTCGGAGTCTCGCCTGTCGTAGAAGTGCGCGCCGAGGTCCGCGTGGGGGACGGCGTCGTTGAGGATGTGCCAGATCGCGGTCAGCCTGGTGCGCGTCGCGGCGACCATGGCTTTGGGATGGCCCCGGCGCGCCCTGAGCCGCCTGTGGCGGGCGGCTATATGCGACTCGCCGCGTTTGATGGCCGCCATGACCGCCAGGCCGAGGGCTCGTTTCAGATGGTTGTCGCCGGCGCGGCAGCGGGCCGGCTTGACGACGCCGGCCGACTCGTTCGAGCCCGGCGCGACCCCGGCCCATGCCACCAGGTGGCGGGGGGTTGGGAACACGGACATGTCGGCGCCGATCTCCGCGAGGATCTCGTTGGCCAGAGTCTGGCTCACCCCCGGGACGGTGACCAGCAGGTCTCGTTCCGCCCTGAACGGATCGACCAGCATCTCGATCTCGGCCGCGACCGCGGCCGCTTCGCCGTCCAGGTGGTCGATCGCGCGCAGGTGGGAACGGATCATCTCGGCGTGCCACAGCTGGTTCCGGTTCGCCAGCGCCTCTTCGAGCCGCTCCCTGGAGACCCTCAGCCGAGACCCCTCGGCCAGCGTCCCGGGATCGGTGACTCCCGCGCAGATCTGGTCCAAGATCTCCCGGCCCGTCTTGGTCAGCGGCTTCGAGGAGACCGCCGACAGCTTCAGGCAGGCGTCCTCCAACAGCTTCTCCAGCCGCGACGCCTCGGCCGTGGCCTGACCCACCAGGCAGACCCGCCGCTGGACGGCCAGCCTCAACGCGCGGATCACGTCCCCCGGGACGAACGAGCCGACGACCGACCCCAGCGCCGCCAGCCGCGCCAACCAGGCCGCGTCAGCGAAATGTAAAGCTTTATATTTGGCGGAAAATGGAAAGCCGCGGAACCAGACGGGGGCCTTGGGCGGGGCGAAGGCAGAAAGTCCAATACCGCTGTCCGTGCTCCAGGAGCGTGGTGAATAACCACGCTCCGGCCGTGTTGGCGCCGGGCAGCGGTACGCTGACCAGCGGAAACGCGGAAGTCAAGGGCAGGTTTGGCCTGGGAATCCGGTTTATTGACCGGATTGTCAGGCGACAATCCACGGTCCTCGTGGAAGCCCCGGCGCCACGCTTTGCAACAGGCTCGAACGCGCCAAAGTCGTACCGGCGTCGACACCAAGGCCCCGGCCGTTCATGGTGCCCTTCGCCGGAGCTCCCGACAAGCCCGGCCCGCGCGGCGGGCCCGCGGCCCGGGCCGCGGGCCCGGCCGCCCCAGGCGAGCACAAGACCGACGCGACGCCCGCGCAAACCTCCCCTCAGACGGTGGGAGCCGGCGCCCCGGTTCGCTTCGCTCAAAGCCCAAGGTGGCCGGGGTGGCCGGGGTGGCCGGGGTGGCCGGGGCGGCCGGGGCGGGCGCGGCGGGCGCGGCGGGCCAAGGCGCGGGCGGTGGCGCGGTTGGCGCGCCGATTGGCCAGGAAAGCGAGTAGGGCGGCGGCCGAGCCACGCCAGAACCGGCCGTTGGCGATCGCCAGGATGGCGTCCACGACCGCCTGGTCGACCGCTCCGCCGGCGACTTTGGCGAGCCGCCCGAAGGGCAAGTCGAGAATGAACGACTCGACTAGCGCCGGTTTGCGGGCCGCCTCGAGGGCCGCAAGGCGGCGGCGCAGCGCCCGGTGCCCCAAACGGGCCAGCCGGCTGCGGGCGGTGGCCAAGGCGTCGAAGACGTCGGACCGGGTCAGTTCGCCGGGCGGCGGCTCGGCGGCCAGGGGGCGGCCGAGCAGACGGGCGAATTCGGCGTCGCCGACCTGGTGGACGGCGCCGGCGTGGTAGCTCGCCAACTCCCGGTCGGGCGGGCGGGCCGCGACTGTCCCGGCCACTTCGACGGTCGCGGTCAGGCGGATGTCGGCCGAAGACGCCCCGACCTGGATCTCGTAGCGGCCGGCCTCGACCTCCCAGGCGCCGGTTCGGCTGTCGAACTGCCGGAAGGCGAACCGGCCCAACGGGATCTCGACTTCGGCCGCCTGGCCGGCGGCCACGGCGACCCGCGCGAAGCCCTTCAACTCGCGGGCCGGCCGGTGCGCGCCGCCGCCCAGGCGGGCGACGTAGACCTGGACCACCTCGGCGCCGTCCCGCCCGCCCGTGTTGGCCAGGCGCAGCCGCGCCCGTTCGGGGTCGGCGCGCAGGTCGGAGTAGACGAACCGGGTGTAGCTCAGGCCGAACCCGAACGGGAACGCGACCGGGCGGCCGGCGCCGGCG
>JAITKC010000365.1 GCA_031278665.1 Bifidobacteriaceae bacterium
GGCGTCCGGGACCGCGGCTCCGGCGGCATCGGCGGCGGGCGAGCACTTGGCCGTCACCAAGAGCGTCACCTGGCCGTTTAGATGTCGCTGGCGGATACGCAGGTCGGCGATCCGCAGGTCGAAGGCTTCCAGCCCAATGCCGCGGGCGACCCCGGCCGGCGGCAGTTCGGGACCCCAGTCCCAGCCGAAGTGGGAGGGCGTTTTGCGGAGGTGTCCGATGCCGGCCAGCGGGGTCATCGGCTTCGGCAGCGGATCGTCGCGCTGGAGTTGAGCCAGCGCGGCGTAAGGATCTTCGAAGTCAAGTTCAATTGAGTTTTGGCCGGGGCGGCACAGGCGCTTGACGTCCATGCGCCAGACCCGGTTGACATTGTTGGCGCGGCCGGCCACCCGCCCGTTCAAACTGACCGCGCAAAGGGTGTCCAGGCCATCGACCACCAACTCCAGTCGTTCGCGCTGGAGTATCCGTTCGTCGAGGTCGAAGCGGCGGCTATAGCGATAGCGGTGGCGCGCCAGTTCGCCGGCGCCGGCCTGGTTCAGGCCCCAGAACGGGTCCGCCATCCCCTCGGCCAGATAGTCCAGGTAGGTGCATCCGGGCAGGCGGCCGGCGATCGGCTCGGCCCCGTCCCGCGCCAGGCGCCAGGCGCCCGCCAAGTCCACGCGCTCCATTTGGCCCTCCCGCAAGCTTGCCCTAAAATCTGGACCCGTCTGCGATGGAACACTAGCGTCGCCGACCGCGCGGAATTTGGATGAATGTAAGGCCGGTTGAAAGGATGTGCGCCGACATGGCGGAGCAGGCCAACATATCCCGTTTGCGAGCCGAAGTGACGGTCGAGCATATGCTCACGCGCGGGCACCGGCACCACTCCTACAAGGACGAGCGCAAAGCCTACAATGCCTTGTTCCATTTGGAGCGGGCCGAATTCATGAGAATCGTCGACTCGCCCGGTATGGAAAGCGTTCTGTTCGGTTACGCGGAGCTCCTGGGCCCCAACCGCCTGCGCGGCGCGAAGAACGCCCTCATCTGCCTGATCACGCCCGTCTGCCGCATCGCCATCGAATTGGGCGTGAACTGCGAGCTCAGCTACACGCTCAGCGACTATTACATCAACTCGCTGGAGGCCAAAACCAGCGAAGACGCCGTCCTGGCCCTGGCCCGCCAGGTGCTGGTCCACTATTTCGACCTGGTCCAAGAGGCGCTGCCGACCGAGTATTCAAAGCCCGTCGCAAGCGCGATCAATTACATCGACAAGAACTTGTACGGGCCTTGCCGGGTGGCGGCGGTGGCGCGTCACGTGGGACTGGAACCGCACTACTTCTCGAAACTGTTTTCTCTTCAGGTCGGGTCGCCGCCCAGCCAGTACATTCGACGGCGCAAGCTGGAGGAGGCGCGGCTTTTGCTGCGGGAGGCGACTGTGACCGAGGTCGCCGAGACTCTTGGATTCTGCGACGTGGCGCATTTCTCCCGCTGTTTCAAGTCGGCCTACAACATCTCGCCTTCCCAAGTCGCGGCCGACTTGCCGGGTGTTCCGGGCGGCTGATTCCGACCCGCCGGCGCGTGTTGTCGCGCGGGCGTCCGGGTTCGCGGGCGTCCGGGTTCGCGGGCGTCCGGGTTCGCCGGCGTCCGGACTCGCCAGGCTTGGTTTGGCGCCGCCCGCCGCTTCGGGGCCAGACGGGGGTAGGCTTGCCAGCGCGATGATTGACAACGATTTGGCCTGCTTGGACGCCTACCGCGAGCGTCCGGCGGCGCAGCAGCCCGACTGGCCGGACCCGGCCGAACTGGCGGCGGCCTCAGCCGCTCTGGCGGCGTTGCCGCCGCTGGTCTTCGCCGGCGAGGCGGACCGGTTGACCGGCCGGCTGGCGGCGGCCCAGCGGGGCGAGGCCTTTGTGCTCCAGGGCGGCGACTGCGCCGAGATTTTCGCCGAGGCCTCGGCCGACCGGATTAGAAACAAAATCCGCACGGTGCTGCAGATGGCGGTGGTGCTGACCTACGGCGCTTCGCTGCCGGTGGTCAAGATGGGCCGGATGGCCGGGCAGTACGCCAAGCCGCGCAGCGCCGCGACCGAGACTCGGGGCGAGCTGACTTTGCCGGCTTATCGGGGCGATGGCGTCAACGGCTTCGAGTTCACCGCCGCCGCCCGCCGCAACGACCCCTGGCGGATGGTCGAGGCGTATCATCACTCGGCCTCGACCCTCAACTTGATCAGGGCTTTCACCATGGGCGGCTTCGCCGACCTGCGGCAAGTCCAGGAGTGGAACCGGGGGTTCATGGCCAACCCCGCCTATGCCCGCTACGAGCAACTGGCGGCCCAGATCGACCGGGCGGTGCGTTTCATGGGCGCCTGCGGGGCGGACTTCGAGGCTCTCAAAATGGTCGAGTTCTTCGCCTCGCATGAGGCTCTGCTCCTGGATTACGAGCGGGCGCTGACCCGGATCGACTCGCGCGGCGGCAAACCCTACGACTGCTCGGCCCATTTCCTTTGGATCGGGGAGCGGACCCGCTCGCCCGAGGGCGCCCACGCCGAACTGCTCAGCCACGTCCGCAATCCGCTCGGGGTCAAAGTCGGCCCGACCGCCCACGCCAGCGACATTTTGCGGCTGGCCGACAAACTCGACCCCTTCCAGGAGCCGGGCCGGCTGACCCTGATCACCCGGATGGGCGCGGATTCGGTGCGGGCCGTTCTGCCCGGCTTGGTCCGGGCGGTCCAAGCCGCCCAGCGTCCGGTCCTGTGGATTTGCGATCCGATGCACGGCAACACTTTCACCACCGCCGGCGGCGTCAAGACGCGCCGCTTCGACACCATCATGGACGAGGTCAAGGGTTTCTTCGAGGTCTTGCGCGAGGCCGGGGCGGTACCCGGCGGATTGCACGTCGAATTAACCGGCGATGACGTCACCGAGGTCATGGGCGGCTCGGAGGCGATCGACGACGAGGCCCTGACCAAGCGTTACGAGACTCTGGTCGACCCCCGCCTGAATCACCAACAAGCCCTGGAAACCGCTTTCCAAGTGGCCGAACTCCTCCGCCACCCCTAAACCCGGGGAACCCGGAGAACCCGGAGAACCCGGGGAACCGGGAGAACCCGGGGAACCCGGGGAACCCGGAGAACCCGGGGAACCTGGAGAACCTGGAGAACCCGGGGAACGCGGCGCCGGGCTCCGGGTTCCGGGAGTTCTCGCGCGGAGCCCGCTATTTGGGCTGGTGATCAGGGGCCGGGAATAGCCGGCGGGGGGATTGCGTTGGGGCTGACGTGAGGAGAATGCCCCGAAGGTCGAAGGGTCGTCACCGGGAGCCGGCCCCAGGGCTGGCGCGCCCCGCGCGGCTGTCTCCAACCGGGCGGCTGGCGAGTTGGGCGCGGCTGCCCTTGGCGGGGCTGTTGATCGCCGCCATTTTGGGCGGCAGCGGTTTCACCTACGCCTGGTGGACCTCCAACGGAAGCGTCGCCGTGGGATCGATCGCCAACGGCGAACTCGCCCTCGGCCAGCCCGTCCAAACTTGGGTGCTGAAATCGGCCGTCAGCGGCGAAGTCTTCGCGGCCAGCTCCTCGACCACATCGAACGATCCCGCCATGAACGTCGGCGATCTTGAAAACCTGACCACGCCGTGCGGCGATGGCCTGGCGCTCGAGGTCGTGGACAGTTACGCGGTCGAACGCGACGGCGCCAACATGGACGCCGAGTTCGAGGTCACTTGGCGTGACGGGGTCGAAGCGGAGTCCGGCGGCGTCGGCAGTTTCAGCGTTCTCGATCAGGCCGGCGGTCTCCTGCTCGGCGGCACGATCGGCGATCAGAACGGCGGCCAGACACTGCCCGGCGACGCCACCGGGCTGACGGTCAAACTGGACTACGACATGCCGGCCTGCGACTACGGCAAGCGTTTCGGCCAGGACCCCACCATCTACGGCTATTACCAGCTAGAGGTGAGGCAACGATGAGAAAACTCCGCCTTGCCGTGCTGGCCTGGGCGGGCGCCTGGGCGGTCGCCCTCGCCGGTCTTGGCGGTGTGGCGTTGGCCAACTGGCATGACGCCCGTCCGCGCGATGGCGTCGGAGTGCGTTTCGAGCTGCCAGTTATCGAATTGGCCGAGCGGACAGCCGACGGCGCGGACTGGACGAGAATTGACGCGGTTTCCGCCCTGGATCGGGTGCTGAGTATTCCATTTGGGCCGGCTGAGGCCGCCGAGGTGCGCGCTTTGTCCGAGGCCAATCTGGCAAACGGCGGCGAAGTTATCTGGACTAAAGCTTTCAAGGTGTCCGGAACGGCGCACGGGACGTTTGGATACGGTTACACGGTCAACAAGCCGGCAACCGCCGCGAGTGGTTATGGCGCGGATTTGGCGTTGGTCGCGGTGAATTCTTTGACCGATTGCACGGCCGCCGCCTTGACCCAGAACTGGGGTAACTTCCCTGGTCAGGCGGCTGGTTCCGTTGACGGCAACGGTTTGGTCACGGCTTTGGCCCGGCCCGATGCCGTTGGCGTGGGCTATGGGGCCGCCAAAACGGACACGCAATATTACTGTCTGGCCGCGAAATACGCGCCGGCGCCAATGAAGAACGAGGCCACGGCGAGCGCCGAGGGAAGTTTTGGCGCCGCCAGCGACACGGACTCTTGGTCGGCTTATGTCTACGCCGACCCGGCGAAAGAGGCGCCCCAGGCGTTTGGGTTGGCCGTGGAATTTTCCGGGGCGAATTAGCTCGAATCGGGAATAGTTTGGCCCGAATGGGCGTTGTGACAACTGTCTGGATCAATCAGTGCAATCCCTCCCGGCACACGCGAGGGCTCGAAGAAAGGAAACAACATGACAATTACTCCCCGAACCGACAACGAGCGGCGGTCGCGCCGGATCAAGGGCCTGGTGGCCGGCGTGGCCGGCGTGGCTCTGCTCCTGGGCGGCTCCACCTTCGCGTTCTGGAGCGACCAAGTCGGCGACTGGGTTGGCGACATCACGAACGGCGTGCTAGATATCGACGTCAACGCCGAAACGCACAAGGTGAAGGCCTTTGATCTCAGGAACACGGTCAGTAGCGCGGCTGAGGGCTATGGCACGTCAGTGGCCGGAGGCGAGACCTTATACAAGGAGTTGACACTCGCGAATTTCAAGGCCGTTCCGGGCGACGAGCTTGAAATCGACATCCCGTTCAAGTTGATCGCCGTTGGCGACAACATGAAGTACGAGCTCCAGGTTCAGTCGAGCGGAGACAAGGTGGTGGATCTGGCGGCGGTCGGTTGGACGGCGAAAGGCCAGCTTTACGATCCCAATGGCAATGCACTTGGCACAGGCGAGATCGAATTCACCAGTATTCCGGGCGCGTCAGGGAGTGGCGCCGGCTTCGTGACCCTGGCTGAGGACGTCACGGCCACAACCGGTGACGCTGGAGCCGTCTACACCTTGGTGATCAAGGCCACCCTGCCGGATTCAGTGGGCGAGACAGCGAACAAAGGTCAGGAGCATCAAAACGTTGCCGCCGCGCTTGGGACTCTCAACCTGAAGGTCCAGCAAATCGACATCAAGTGATCCGGCCTGATTAGGGCACTGACTCAAATTTGAATAGCCTCGTTTCCTAGAGGCACCGATCAGGGAGGGTGGAACCCGGCGCCAGGCGCCGGGGTCCACCCCC
>JAITKC010000030.1 GCA_031278665.1 Bifidobacteriaceae bacterium
GTCGGCATCGGGCGGCGCGGCGGGCGGTCGGCATCGGGCGGCGCGGGCGCGGCCAAATCGCCGGAGTCGCCGTACCATTGACCAAACCGTTGTCAGCCGAGCCGGCCAGGCCGGCGGCGCCGAAACCAGAAAGGCCTCCATCCCGTTGAACGCCGCGCGCAGAGACTCCGGCCAGACCCGCACCCGCCCGCCCGGAACGGTCTTGGCCCAGGTGTCCAATCCGCGCCTGCTCAAGAAGCTGCCGCCGGAACTGGTCGGCGACCTCGCCGCCGACATTCGCGACTTCCTGGTCGAGAAAGTCTCCAAGGCCGGCGGCCACCTGGGGCCCAACCTGGGGGTGGTCGAGCTGACCATCGCGTTGCACCGGGTCTTCGACTCGCCGCGCGACACCATCGTGTTCGACACCGGCCACATCGCCTACGTCCACAAGATTCTGACCGGCCGCCAGGACTTCGACCGCCTCCGCCAGGCCGGCGGCCTGTCCGGCTATCCGGCGCGGGCCGAATCGGTCCACGACGTGCTCGAGAACTCCCACGCCTCGGCCGGATTGAGCTGGGCGGCCGGAATCGCGGCCGGGCGGCGCCTGTCCGGGCAAACCGACCGGCACACCGTGGTCGTGGTCGGCGACGGCGCTCTGACCGGCGGGATGAGCTGGGAGGCGCTCAACAACATCGCCGAAAACGACGGCGGGCGGTTGGTCATAGTGGTCAACGACAACGGCCGCTCCTACGCGCCGACTATCGGCGGCCTGGCCAACCATCTGTCCGGTCTGCGCACAACCCCGCACTACGAGCGCGTCCTCGGCTGGGGCAAGCGGCAACTGCGATCGCACGGCGGACGGTTCGGACGGCTTGTCTACGGCGCCCTGCACGGCTTGAAGAAAGGCGTCAAGGACGTGGTCGCGCCGCAGGCCATGTTCGAGGACCTGGGCCTGAAGTACATCGGGGCGGTCGACGGCCACGACGAACCAGCCGTCGAGCGGGCGCTGGCCCAGGCCAAGGTCTTCGGCGGGCCGGTTCTGGTGCACGTGATCACCGAGAAGGGGCGCGGTTATGTGCCGGCCGAAGGCCACGGGCCGGACCGCTTCCATTCCGTCGGGCGCATCCACCCGGAGACCGGACTGCCCCTGGAGCCCTCGCGTTTTGGCTGGTCGTCGGTGTTTTCAGATGAGCTTGTGCGGATTGGGCGGCGCAATTCGCGAGTCGTCGCGATCACCGCGGCGATGCTCGAACCAGTCGGCCTGGTGCCGTTCGCGGCCGAGTTCCCCGACCGGGTCTTCGACGTCGGCATCGCCGAACAGCACGCCGCCGCTCTGGCCGCCGGCCTGGCCTACGCCGGCCACCACCCCGTCGTGGCCGTCTACGCCAGTTTCCTCAACCGCGCCTTCGACCAGATTCTGATGGATTGCGCCCTCCACCGCGCCGGCGTCACCTTTGTCCTGGACCGCGCCGGCATCACCGGCAACGACGGCCCCAGCCACAACGGCCAATGGGACATGGCGCTGTTCCGCCTGGTGCCCGGCCTGCGGCTGGCCGCCCCGCGCGACGCCGCGTCGCTGCGGCGTCTGCTGCGCCAGGCCGTGGCCGTGGGCGACGGGCCGACGGTCGTGCGCTACCCCAAGGGTCCGATGCCGCGCGATTTGCCTTCGCTCGGGCGCCAAGACGGGTTCGACCTGCTCGCGCGGACCGGGCCGAATCCAGTGGTTTTGCTGGTCGCGATCGGATCGGAGGCGGGCACGGCCCTGGCGGCCGCCGAGTTGCTGGCCGCCCGCGGCGTGGCCGCCACTGTCGTCGATCCGGGCTGGGTCTATCCGGTTCCCGAGGGCCTGGCCCGCCTGGCCGCCGCTCACGAATTGGTTGTGACAGTCGAGGACGGCATGGTCGCCGGCGGCGCCGGCGAGGCGATCGCCCGCGCCCTCGCCGCCGAGGGCCTGGCCCTGCCGGTAGTCACCTGCGGCCTGCCGAAGGAGTTCTTGTCTCACGCCGACCGCCAGACGATCGCCGAACGCCACGGTCTGACCCCCGGCGCGGTCGCCGACCGCGCCCTAGCCAGCCGGCCGACCGCGGCCTTCTGACCCGCCCCCTCCCGCCGGCCCGCCCCCGCCCGCACAGTTGGGCGAGCGCGACGGCCGGCGCTCGTCTTCTCAGGCGCCGGCCGCGGGGTAACCTTTGGGGATGACCGGCAGCCCGTTCGAGTTCTTTCAGCCGGGGATGGCTCACTGGGACGCCGAGAAGCGCCGCCAACGTGATGAGGCGCACGAGTACTTCACCGGCGCGCCGCCCTGGGATGCCGTGTTGGACGGCGGCGTGATGACTATCAGGCCGGCGCCCGGCCCGGACCTCGAAGGAGATTCCGACCCGCCGATCAGCGGGGTTCGGGATGATTCTTGATCGCGGCGGCGACCAAAGGCGCGACGGCTTCGATCTGCCAGGGGCGGGCGCCGCCGGCGGCCATGGCGTTGGCGACATCGGCGGGCGCGCGGAACACCACCGAACGCACCAAGTCGGGTTGCATCAGGTTCTCGACCGGGATTCGTTCGGCTTCGGAGAGACCCGCCAACTCGGATTTGACTTCGGTCAGACGCTCGGCGGCGGCGGGATTGCGCCGCCGCCACTGGCGCGGCGGCGGAGTCGACTCGCGGCTCGGTCCGCGCACCGGCGGCAGGTCGACTGAGGGCAGCGCCAGCGCCTCGGCCACCGCCGCCCACCAATAGGACAGCAGCTTTATCTGCCGGCGGCCGGAGAACGGCGCGATGGCCGCCAACTCGGCGCTCGAACGCGGCAGGGCGGCGGCCGCGGCGACGATGGCGGCATCGGGCAGAACCCGGCCCGGGAAGATGTCGCGTTTCGCGGCCAGGCGGTCGCGGGCCAGCCACAGCGAGCGGACAACCGCCGACTGGCGCGGGCTGGACAGCGAGTGCTGGCCGGCGGTTCGCCGCCAAGGTTCGACTCGCGGCGCCGGCGGCGGCGCCGCCAACACCGCCGCCGCCTCGGCTTTGGCGATGTCGAGTTTTCCGGCCTCCTCCAATTCGCGTTCGAGCACGTCGCGGACATCGACCAGGACGGCCACGTCGAGGGCGGCGTAGTTCAACCAGTCGGCCGGCAGCGGCCGGCGCGACCAGTCCTGGGCGGAGTGCTCTTTGGCCAGGCCCAACCCCAGAGTTCTTGCGACCACCGCCGCCAATCCCACCTTCGGCTCGCCGAGCAGGCGCGAAGCCAACTCGGTGTCAAAGATCGAACTCGGCTCCAGTCCGCGCTCGCGCAAGCACGGCAGGTCCTGGGAGGCCGCGTGAAATACCCATTCGACGCCGGCCAGGGCCTCGCCCACGCCGCTGAGGTCGGTCAGCGCGCGCGCGTCGATCAGCACCAGGCCGCTGCCGCGCCGGAAGAACTGAACTAATTCGGCTCTGACGTGGTAGCGGAAGCCGCTGGCCCGCTCCGAGTCGGCCGCGACCGGGCCGTGGCCCAAGGCCAGCCGGTTGATCGCCCGGTCAAGCTCCTCTGGCGTGTCCGTCAGCGGCGGGACGCCGCCGGGCGGCGAGTCGAGGGGAACCACGGATTCAGTCATGTCAACCCAAGCTTACGAGACCGGTCCACTAATGAGGCCGAAGACTCGGCGCCGCGCCCCGACCAGAATGCCGCGGCGGGAACTCCTGGCCCTTTTCGCCTGCCCGGGCCGCGGGCCGCGCCCGTCGCCGCGTCGCAAGCGCCCTTCCCGCCGCCGCCCGGCCAGGGCCGCGCCGGTTCCCATCAGCCGGGCAGACCCGGCGCCCCGAGCAGAGCTCCTCGGCCGAGCGCATCCGGCTGGCCGGCCGGGTCCGGCCGGCGGTGTCGATTTCGTTTCGGCGGGCCGGGGACTGACGCGGCGCCGGCGTGCCGGTCGGGTGTTGGAACTCACCGCGGGCGCAACGCCGTCACCCCGGTCGGGACGGGTTCGACTCCGCCAAGCTTGGCTAGGAAGCTGATCCAGGCGCACAACTGGGCTCCGACGTCCGGACCCTCGGGCGTCCAGGACGCCCGCACCTCGACCCCCACGGACGACCCCCGCATCTTCAGCCCGCCGAACGACTCCGAAAGGGTCCGGGTCACGGTGCCGGCCAAGTGCCGCATTGACAGCGACTCCAGTTCGAGTGATTCGGCCAGATAAGTCCAGGCCACTTCGGCCAAAAACGGGTCGGCGCCCAGCTCCGGCTCGAGGTCGGCTCGCGCGACGGTCACAATCCGGAAGTCGCCCTCCCAGACCGCGTGCCCGCCGGGTTCGTGCAACAGCACGAACGAACCGGACGACCGGTCTGCCTCATCCAGGCCGGGCAGGCGCGCCTCGATGGCGACCGCGAACGCGGCCGCCCGCACCGGCGCCGGAATCTCCTCCAATACCGCCAACCGCGGTCGGTCGGCCCGCCGGATCGACTCCAGCGCCTCGACAAATCGCGCCGGCGGGCGGTCGCTCGAAGGCCTTTCCACGCCTTGAACGCTACGCGGGCACCTGCCGCCAGGGCAGTCGCCACGCCGCCAACCAGGCAACCTCAGCCCAAATACCCGAGTGTTTGCCCATGTCCACCGCCGCTGACCTGCCCAGAGCCCAGCTCCGACGCGGCAGCGCCGATCCGCGCCCAGTTCCCCCGCGCAACTCAACCGCGCGACTCAACCGCGCGACTCAACCGCGCGACACCGCGCCGTCCACAAGCCAACTTCAACCCGCAGCTCCGCCCGGACGCCACCTTCCGCTCCGCACACCCCATTTCGTAGTGAGCGTGCACCTCGCCGCGGCTGAAATGCAAGTGAAACGCGAATCGTCCCCGGCGGCCGGTCATGATCCGCCCTGGACTTGCGTTTCGCGGTCCGCGACCACCCCGCCGGGCCCGGATGCGAGTAGTTTTCACTTCTCGGTCCGCCGGTGGATCGAGATGTTGGAATTGGTCGCGTTCAGGGGCTGGGGCGGGCTGTTCGGGGGCCCGGATGCGAGTAGTTTTCACTTCTCGGTCCGCCAGCGGATCGAGATGTTGAAATTGGTCGCATCCCAGGGCCGGAACCGGCCCTGAGGGGACCGAAAGGCGAGTAATCCTCACTTCTCGGTCCGCCAGCGGATCGAGATGTTGAAATTGGTCGCATCCCAGGGCCGGAACCGGCCCTGGGGGGGCCGAAAGGCGGGCAGGTGCCGCGGCGGGCGCATCGAGACCGACAATTGTTGTGGCCCTGAAAACAGTCGTGACCGATTGGCCTGCGACAACGCAAAAACGCCTCCTAAGAATTGTCGGTGGCGACGCGTTCGACCAGGCGCTAGGACAGGAGCTTGGTGGTGCCGGAATAGAAATGGATCACCGGCACGCCCAGGGCGCGCCGGGCCTTGGCGGACCAGTCCTCGTGCAGCGCGTCGCCGATCAGGTGCGGGCGGGTGATGAAGACCGCGGCCTGGGACTTGGTCGCGGCGATAGTTTGGACCAAGGCGGCAATCGGATCGCCAGGGATGACCTGGCCGTCGGCGGCGAGCCCGGCAAGGTTCAACACGGCAAGCGAGTCGCTCAAGATTCCCCGGGCCCGCAGCAGACTGCGGCCGTCCGGGTCGTGTCCGCCCAGCGTGGCCCACGCGGCGGCGGGCTCGCCCAGCATCAGGTGGTCCATCGCGGCCCGCAGACGAGGCTCCGAATCCGCTGTCGGAACCAGCACCTGGACGGCGGTCCCGGCGCCATACAACCCGACCAGTTGGGCCGCGTCCGATTGCCCGAGGGCGGTGTCGATTACGACGGCGATTCTGCCTGAAGCCATGTCTCAAACCTATACCGCAGGCCCGTCGCCGACCTGAGCCAGCCGGCCGCCGGTTCTCGTCCGGCGCGCCGCCAGCTCGCCCCCAAATCCGGCGCCATGGCGTCGCCGGCCGCCGCCGAATCGATCACCGTCACTTCGGCGCGGGTGGCCAAGGCCAGAAAAGAGCGATAGACGCTGGCGCCGCCGATCACCCACAAAGGACCTGGCAAACCGGCTGTCTTGGCCGCCGCCAAAGCCTCGGCCGGACTCGCGACCGCCAGCGCCCGCCCCCTCCAGTTCGCGCCCGCCGCCCGGTCCGATGCCGCGCCCGCCGTCCGGTCCGATGCCGCGCCCGCCGCCCGGTCCGATGCCGCGCCCGCCGCCCGGTCCGATGCCGCGCCCGCCGCCCGGTCCGATGCCGCGTCCGCCGTCCGGTCCGATGCCGCGTCCGCCGTCCGGTCCGATGCCGCGCCCGCCGCCCGGTCCGATGCCGCGCCCGCCGCCCGG
>JAITKC010000035.1 GCA_031278665.1 Bifidobacteriaceae bacterium
CGGCCTGAGGATAATCGCGATCTGAAATGACTCGGCGCGCCTGCCGGAGACAGACACCAGACGCACATGGTTTTGAGTTCAGGCGGCGACGGCACCGCGGTTGGTGATAGTCGGCGTGCTGGCCCCCGCACTTCGGTCGCGCTGACCAACCGCAGCGTCCAATGCACGCGCCCGGAGGTGTCCCGTGGTAACTCAAGATCCCGAACTGAGCCGAATCCAGAATCCAGCGCGAACTTGACCAGCTCAATGCGGAACTCGATCACCTACGGTCGGCATATGATCGGATCGTACAGGCTGACTTCCTGAGCGAACCCTCTTTGGACCCTCTTTGGACCCTCCATGGGTGTCTTGGACCCGTTTTCGGACCCCCCATCATTTGGTCAGATGAATTTCAATGAGCATGGCTGGCGCTTTGTCGCGCGGGGTGAAACCACTGGTCAACGCTGGTTTTGACGATGTGGTCAGGACCAAGGTAGGCCCTTCGCGATGGGGTGTTAGCTAGATTGCGTGACCGCCGGGCGTGGGTTCAAGTCACACCTGGCCCACAACACGTCGCCAAACGCCGCCGGCGGCGCGTGCCAGTGGCGGGGCGCGAAACATCCCGCGAAAGGCCGTTGACTAAACAAAAGCCCGGTCAGGGCGCGCGCGGCGGCGCGGCGGCGCGGTCTGGCCGCGACGACGGGCCGAGTTGCGAAAGCACGATCCCGGCCAGCATCAGCGCGGCGCCGAGGTAGCCGCGCGCGCCCATGTTCTCGTGCAGCACGATCGCCCCGCCGATCGCCCCAAAGACCGTCTCCAGAGACATGATCAGGGCGGCCGGGGCCGGCGCGGCGTCGCGCTGGGCCAAGACCTGGAAGGTGTAGGCCAGTCCGACCGAGATCAGCCCGCCGTAGAGCACCGGAATCAGGGCCGGGCCGAGCCCGGCGAACGGCGCCCGGTCCAACACCAGGGCGAGCGCCGCCGAGGTCAAAGAGCAGAAGCCGAACTGCGCGCAGGCGAAACGGAGCGCCGGCAGGCGTCCGGCGTAGCGGTCGACGGCCAGGATTTGGATGGCGAAGCAAACCGCCGCGATCATCGCCAGCCCGTCGCCGCGGGCGAAGCTGAAAGTGTCGGTGATGGCGATGAGGTACAGGCCGGTCAGCGCCAGGGCGATCGCCACCACCGTCGGCCAGCCGATCCGCTGGCCCAGGAAGACCCCGAAGACCGGCACCAGCACCAGGTACAGGCCGGTGACGAAGGCCGCGTTGCCGGCCGTGGTGTCCGGCATGGCGGCCTGCTGGAGTCCGGCGGCCGCCGTCAACATGGACCCGGCCGCCAGCCCCGGGCCGGCCACGGCCCGGTTGAGCCGGCGCCGCCTGGCGCGCTCGATACCGCGCCGCCGGTCCAGGCCGGCGACCACCGCGCCGATCATTATCGCTCCCAGGGCGAAGCGGACGGCGTTGAAACTGAACGCCCCGACGTGCTCCGAACCGGCTTTTTGGGCCGTGAACGCCAAGCCCCAGAGCAGGGCGGCGGCGAAAAGCAGCAGGTTGGCGCGCAGCAGGCGGCGGTTGACGGGCAAGGCGGTGCGGCTTTCTGTCCGGGTGCGCGATGCCGCCGGGCCGGGTCCGCGCCCAGGTGGCGGCCCGGTCGCCGGTCGCGCCGGCGGACGGCTTCGGGTCAACACAGGCTACCCGAATCGCCAGTCCGGCGCCGTCGCCGCCCGGGGTCTTCCGGCGGGTCCCGCGCGGCGCCACAATAGCTGGGGTGACAGGCCCGATGACGCGCCCGGCCGAACGCGAGAGCGTCGCGGCCGCCAGTTTCGACTCGCCGATCGGCCGGCTCGGGTTGCTGGCCACCGAGGCCGGGCTGGCCAAAGTGGCGTTCGCGGCCGAGCCGTTGGAGCCTCTGATCGAATTAGTCGCCCGGCGGCTTGGGGCGAGGCCGGTCGACCAGCCGCGCCGGTTGGATCCGGCCCGGCGCCAATTGGAGCAGTACTTCGACCGCAGCCGCCGGGTCTTCGACCTCAAAGTCGACCTCGGCTTGGTCAAGGGTTTCGGCTTGGCGGTGGTCAAACTAATCGACGTCCTGCCCTATGGGCGCACCGCCGACTCCGGCGACCGCGCCAAAGGGGTCGGCCGCCCGGGCGCCGCCCGGGCGGTCGGCCGGGCCTGCGCCGCCAACCCGGTGCCCGTGGTCATCGCCTGCCACCGGGTGATCCGCGCCGACGGCGCCTTGGGCGGCTTTGGCGGCGGCCTCGCCGCCAAGCGGGCGCTGCTGGCCCTGGAGGGGGTCAAACTGGCCTGAGCCGGCCGGGGCGTCAGGCGGCCGGCCGCTCGACCAGCAGGTTGGTGATGCGGACGGTGGCGACCCGCCGGCCGGCCTCGTCTTCGACCGCCACCTCGTGGGTGGTCAGTCGTTCGCCCAGGTGCAGCGGGCGGGCCGTGGCGGTCACGAAACCGTCGCGGACGCTTAGGTGATGGGTGGCGTTGAGGTCGACGCCGACGGCGATTTTGCCCCGGCCGGCGGCGTGGGCGGCGGCCGCCAGCGAACCGAGGGTCTCGCCGAGCGCGGCCGTGGCGCCGCCGTGCAGCCGGCCGGCGACTTGGCGGTTGCCCTCGACCGGCATGCGGGCGACCAAATGGTCGGGCGAGGGGTCGAGGATTTCGATGCCCAGTTTGGCGGCCAACTGTCCGGCGGTCGGGTCCACGCCGGCAAGAATAGGCGATCATCGGCCCGGCCCGGCGCCGCCGCCGGACCAGCGCCGGACCAGCGGCGGACCAGCGGCGGACAAAGCCCGCCGGACGGGGGGCGACGGAACCCGGCCAAGTACCCTGTAGTCCATGGCCGAACCGATCCAGCGGGCAGAGCTCGAGCAAACCATCGACTTTGTGGAGCGCCTGTCGGCGGCCTATCAGACGCGCGTGGTCGGCCAGACCGGCCTGTGGTGGTCGTTGCTGGCGGGTTTGCTGGCCGGCGGCCACGTCCTGCTCGAGTCGGTGCCGGGGCTCGCCAAAACCACCGCCGCCCGCACCCTGGCGTCGCTCTGCGGCGGGTCTTTCGCCCGCATCCAGTGCACTCCCGACCTGCTGCCGGCCGACATCGTCGGCACCCAGGTGTTCGACGCCGCCCACGCCTCCTTCCATATCGAAGTCGGCCCGATCGACGCCAACTTTGTGCTGGTGGACGAGGTCAACAGGGCCAACACCAAGACCCAGTCGGCCATGCTCGAGGCGATGCAGGAGCGCCAGGTGACTTTGGCCGGACGGGTCCACGCCCTGCCCGAACCGTTCATAGTCTTCGCCACCCAGAACCCGATCGAACAGGAGGGGACCTACGAACTGCCGGAAGCCCAACTGGACCGCTTCTTGCTGAAGGAGGTAATCACCTATCCGACCCCGGAAGAGGAAGTCAAGATCATGGAGCAGGCCGACGCCGAACAGGCCGAGTTGACGGCGGTGGTCAACCCGGACCAGATCGTGGCGCTGCAGCGATTGACCCGGCGGGTGCACATCGCCGGCTCGGTCAAGGACTACATCGTCCGGCTGGTGGCGGCGACCCGCCGGGCCGGCGCGATCGGCCCGCTCGGCCGTTACGTCGAGTACGGCGCCTCGCCCAGGGCCTCGCTCGCCTTCCAGTCGGCCGGCCGGGCGATCGCCCTGTTGTCCGGCCGCGACCACGTCGTGCCCGATGACGTCAAGTACCTTCGCCATCAGGTGTTGCGCCACCGTTTGATCCTGACCTATGAGGCGGTGGCCGACTCGGTCCGCCCCGAGTCGGTGATCGACGCGATTTTCGCGGCCACCCCGACGCCATGATCGGACGTCCGGGCCGCCTGGCGGCCGTCCAGGCGCTACTGCAGCTGCACTCGCATCGGCGGGCCCGGCTGGTCCTGGACGGCGGCTACACCTCGGTCTTCCGCGGGCGCGGCACCGATTTCGAGGACCTGCGCGAATACGTGCCGGGCGACTCGGTTTCCGATATCGACTGGAAGGCGACCGCCCGCGCCGGCAAGCCGCTGGTCCGCCGCTATCTGCCGGAACACAAGAACCACCTGCTCTTGTTGGTCTCGACCGGCCGGTCGATGACGGCGGTGGCGCCGGACGGGTCGTCCAAACTGGAGCTCGCCCTGGACGTCGCCGGGATCTTCGCCCACCTGGCGGTTCGCCACCGCGACGTGGTCGGAGCCGTCTTCGGCGACGCCGGCGGCCCCGAGGCGCTGGCGCCGCGCGGCTCGCGCGGCCACGTCGAACATTTGCTGCGCCGCCTGTCGGATTCGACGATCGACCCGGACGGACCGGAATCCGACCTGCCGGCCGTGCTCGACCTGGCGGTTCGGGCGCGCCTGCCCCACGGCATCGTCGTCTTGATCACCGACGACGCCGAACTGGGGGCCGGCGGCGGGCGGTCGCTGACCATATTGCACGCCCGCCACCAGATCATGGTGGCGCGGATCGCCGACATGAGCCCGGCCGCCGCCGCCGCCCGCGACCCCTTCGACGTCGAGACCGGTCTGCGGGTGCCGGACGAGGTGCGCTGGCATCCCAAACTGGTCGCGGAGGCGGCCACCGTCGCCACCGCGCGGGCCCAGGCGATCGAGCGGGCGCTGGCCGCGCGCGGCATCGCCCACGGCCGGGTGACCGGACGCGACCAACTGGTCGAGACGCTCATCGGCCTGCTCGAGAGGCATCGCCATGCCGGGCGTTGACCTGGTCGAGCCGCTGCCGCCGGCGCCGTTCTCGGGCTGGTGGCTGGCTGGCGCCTGCGTCGCCCTGGCGCTGGCCGCCGCCCTGGTCTTGGGGCCCTGGCTGGCCCGTTGGCTAGCCCGCTGGCGGGCCCGGCGGACGGCGCGGCGCGAAGCCGGCCGACTGGCCGAGGCGAGCCGCCCGGGCGACCGGGACGCCGAGGCGCGGGCCCGGATCGACCGGATCGAGCGGCGCTGGAGGGACGGCGAACTCGCCGACCGGGCGGCGGCCGAGGAGATCGCGACGCTGGTGCGCGAGTTCTGGGGGCGCGAGGCGCCGGTTCTGACCCTGTTGGAGCTCCGCGTCAAGGGCCACAGCCCCAAGCTCACGGCCGTAATCGAGGCGGCCTATCCGGTCGAGTTCGGCGTCAAGGGCCAGGGCGACATCGCCGACCTGGCCGAACGCGCCCGCCGGGCGGTGGTCGGGCTGTGAGCTTCGCCTATCCGTGGCTGTTGGCCGTCCTGCCGGCGCTGGCCGCCGCGGCGCTGGCCTTGGCCGCCCGCCGCCGGCGCGGCTCGAAGGCCTTCGCCGGCACCCGGCTGGCCAACACCGCCGGTTTCGCCGGCCTGCCGGGCTACGCCGCGATCGCCCGCCAGCACCACGTCTCCGCCGCCATCGCCCTGGCGGCGGCGGGAGCGACCGCGCTGGGGGCGGTGGCGCTGGCGGCCCGGCCGGTCTCGGTGGCCGAGGCCCAGCCGCAAAACCGCTCGCGCGACGTGGTGCTCTGCCTCGACGTGTCGGGGTCGATGTATCCGGTCGACGCCGAGGTGATCGGGCAGTTCCGGGAGATCGTGGCCGGTTTCGACGGCGAGCGGGTGGCGATGTCGTGGTTCAACTCGTCTTCGGTGACGCTGTTCCCGCTGACCGACGACTACGCCTTCATCGAGCAGACCCTGGCCCCCTTGGAGGGTCAGTTCGAGGCCGTCTCGGAGGCGTTGACCTGGGACGACTGGATGGAGCTGGACCCGGACGCCTGGCCGGACGACTCCGGGACGCTGCTCGGGGAGGGGTCGTCGCTGCCGGGCGACGGGCTGATGTCGTGTCTGACGCTGTTCGACGACTCCCAGGTCGAGCGGCCGCGTTCGGTGATCCTCGCGACGGACAATGTGGTGGAGGGCCAACCGATTTTCGAACTTGCCGAAGCTCTCGACATGGCAGCGCGTTCAGGCGTACATGTGTTTGCGTTATGTCCGGCTGTGTCCGGCTCCGGCTCGTGGTTGGGCGACGACCAGGTCTTCCAGGCGGCGGCGGACGAGTTGCGGGCCGAGGTCGAGGCGGCCGGCGGCGGGTTCTGGGAGACCGGCCGCTCGCGGTCGGTCTCGGCGATCCTCGAGGCCATCCTGGCCCAGGCGGCCGGGCCGGTCGACGAGCCGCCGCGGCGGATTGTGACGGACCGGCCGGAATGGGCGATCGCCCTGGTGGCGGCCGGCCTGGCGGGATTGGCCGTGTGGGGCGGGTGGCGGCGTCGGCCGGTTTGGCCGGCGGTCCTCAGACGCGGCGGCGCGGCCGTCCTGACGGCCGTGATCGCTTGGAACCCGACTGTCGGGGTCGAGAAAGTTTCGGTCCAGGCGGTCGACGCCGACGTGGTGGTGTTGGTGGACACCTCGCCGTCGCTGGCGGCCGAGGACTGGGACGGCGCGCGGCCGCGCCTGGAGGGGGTCAAAGCCGACTTGGCGGCGATCGGCCGGCGCTACTCGGGCGCCCGCGTCGCCATCGTCGCCTTTGACTCGCAAGCGCGTCTGGCGATGCCGCTGTCGAGCGACCCGGGCGCGGTCCAGGCCGCCGCCGACACCCTGTCGCCGGCCCCGATCTGGCGCGCCTCCGGCTCGTCGATTAGCGCCGGCCTGGCCCTATTGGAAGACCTGATGGCCCGATTGGCCGAAGAACACCCCGAGCGCGCCCGCTTGGTCTACTACCTGGGCGACGGCGAGCAGACCACCCAGGCGGCGGTCGAGTCGTTCGCCTCGGTCGCGCCGCTGGTGGACGGGGGAGCGGTGTTCGGCTACGGGACCGCCGCCGGCGGCCAAATGCTGGAGCACCACGAGACGGTGCTGGGGGAGCCGCTCGCGCCGTCCGACTACATCATCGGCTCGGACGGGCGGCCGGGTCTGTCGCGCGTCGACGAGCAGGCCCTGGCGGCGATCGCCGCGCAACTCGGCGTCGCCTACGTCCACCGCGACGCCGACTCCCCGGTGGCCGAGGCGCTGTGGCAAGGCGAGTTGCCGGAACGGCTGGTCGAGGACGGCTCCGCCGCCGGGCGGCCGCTCGGGTTCATTGTGGCCTGGGCGGTCTTCGGATTGGCGGTCTGGGAGCTGGCGTTTTGCCTGCGGCGGGCCGGCCAGGCCCGCCGGGCGCTGTTGGCCGGGTCGGGGGCGGCCCGGTTCGGCGGCCTTGGCGCGGGCGCTCGGGTCGCCGCCGGCCCGCGCCGGCCCGGCGCGGGCGGCGGCGGGGCGTTCGCGGGCGGTGTCCGGCTATGAGGCTCGGCCGGTTTGTCGACCTGGCCGGCGCGCTGTTGGCGCTGGCCGCGGCGGTCTGGCTGGGGCTGGTCTGGTGGGGCGGGCGGACCGGCGGCGAGGCCTTCGCCGCCGGCGAATACGCCGACTCCGAGGAGCGCTACGCGCTGGCCGGCTCGTTCATGCCGGCCGAGCGTTGGAAGGCCCTGTTCGGGGCCGGCACGGCGGTGTTGGCCGGCGGCAATCCGACGCGCGCCGAGGGCCTGCTGGAAGAGGCGCTCGAAGGCGTGCCGGAGGCCAAAGAATGCCTCGTCCGGGTGAACCTGTCCCTGGCGCGCGAACGCCAAGGCGACGACGCCGCCCTCGGCGGCGACCGCCTTGGCGCGGTCGAGTTCTACCGCTTGGCCCTCCAGACGCTCCGGGACGGCGACTGCCCGGCCCTGGACGACACAGCGGCCGAGGCGGCCGACCGCCTCGAGCTGAAACTCGAGGACCCCGATGCCCAGCCCGAGGACGACCCTTCGGACGGCGGCGGCCAAGAGGACGCCGACGACCAGTCGGGCCAGGGCGATGGCCAGTCGGGCGACGGCGGCCAGACCGATCCCGGCGACGGCGGGTCGCTGGACGGCTCGGGCGACCAGGCCGACGGCTCCGAGGGGTCGGACGGCGACGGCGGCGACCAGGCCGAGGACGACATCGGCGACCGTCTCGAGCGCCTGAACGATCAAAACCGCCGAGGCCAACTCGAGCGCCAAGATCAGATCGTCCCGCCCGACTCCCCGGACGCCTGGGACGCCCCGGTCTGGTGAGCGGGCCGCAAGCCCCGTCCGGCCCGTCCCGCCGTCTCAGGGGAGCCCCAAGGCGTCAAATCGGACATAATGCCAATTATCGGCGTTCCCGCGCTTTGGCCGCGCCCGCCCGGGCGGCCCGGCCTGCTTGCGGGCGCCGGACCGGTCGCCCATACTGAACTCAGGCGCGGTCCGGCGCCGACGACGACGAAAGGACCACAACCCCATGAACCCTTCGACCACAGCGTTGTTGCTGATCGAATTCCAAAACGACTTCACCTCGCCCGGCGGAACCCTGCACGATGCCGTCAAGGCGGTCATGGAGGAAACCAACATGCTGGACAACGCCGCCAAGACGGCGGCGGCGGTGCGAGCGGCCGGCGGCTGCGTGGTCCACGCGCCGATCCATTTCGCGCCCGGCTACGGCGAACTGACCGCCAAGCCGTACGGCATCCTGGCCGGCGTGGTCGACACCGGCTCGTTCGTCGAAGGCGCCTGGGGGTCGCAGATCGTCGAGGCGTTGAGCCCGGAGCCCGGCGACATCGTGCTGGAGGGAAAACGCGGTCTGGACGCCTTCGCCTCCTCCAACATCGACTTCATCCTCCGGTCCAAGGGCGTCCAGACCGTCGCCTTGGCCGGATTCTTGACCAACTGCTGTGTCGAGTCGACTATGCGTTCGGCTTACGAACGCGGGTTCGAGGTCATCACCTTGACCGACGCCATGGCCGCCACCAGCCTCGAAGAGCACGCCAACGCCATCAAGTTCGACTTTCCGATGTTCTCCAAGCCGATGAGCCACATCGAGTTCGTCCTCGCGCTCCAGGCCGGCGCCGCCGCCGACACCTCCCGCGGCTACTGAGCCCGGGCCAGCCAGCCAGGCCGGCTCAGGCCGGCCGGGCCAAGGGGGCCAGCGCCTCCAGCACGTGGCGGTAGGCCCGTCCGGTGGCGCGTCCGATGCCGAGTTCGCAGGTCCGATTGGCGCTCACATAAGCGTCGAAGCGCCCGTCGCCGCCGCCGGCGCGGGCCCGCGCGTCCTCGGCCGCCCAGACGGCATCGGCCTCCGGACGGGTGGCGGCGGCGGTCAGCTCCGGGTGGAGCATCCCGCGGTCGCCGGCGAAGGCGCAACAGCCCCAGGCCAGCGGGACGAACACCTCGGCGCCGACCAGGCCGGCCAAGGCGACGAGGTCGTCCTTCGCCCCGATGTGGACGGTCGAGCAAGTCGGATGCACCGCCACGGCGCCGAGCCGGCGGTCGACCCGCAGGCGCGGCGACAACTCGCGGCGAACGAACGAGACCGCGTCGACCACCCTCAGCGCTCCGGCTTGCTCCGCCCGCCTGGCGTCCAAGTGTTCGCGCAGGGATTGCAGGCCGTGGGTGCACGAGGCGGCGTCGGCGACCACCGCCAGCTCTCCCCCGGCCGTCGCGCGCCAAAGCGCGTCGAAGACGGCCGTCGCCATCTTCGCGGCGCCGTCCGTCAAACCTTTCGAGGTCCACACGGTGCCGCAGCACAGGCCGCCGATGCCGTCCGGGACGGCCAGGCGGACGCCGGCCAGGCGGCACAGTTGGCCCAGCGCCGCGCCCACGCCGATGCCGCCCGAAACCGGCGCGAATAGCGAATTGACGCAGGTCGCGAAGTAGACGGCGGCGACGCCAGCCGGGCCGGGGCCGCGAACCTGGCCCCCACCCGAGCCAAGCGTCACATCGCCCCGGCGGCGCGGTCCGGGGCCGGGCAGGTCCGCCCCGGCCAACGGCACCCACTCTTTCGGCAGCGCTTTGCGGGCCGCCCCGGTCAGGGCCGCCAGCAGCGGCTTCGGGGCCAGGGCGGCGGCCCTAAGGGCCAGGCGCAGCAAGTCGACGACGACGCCCCAGTGGCCAGCCGCCCACTGGCCGGCCTTTTGGACCGCCGGGCCGCGCCGGG
>JAITKC010000055.1 GCA_031278665.1 Bifidobacteriaceae bacterium
GCTCTGACCGGCTGAGCTACTGGCCCGCGTGCCCGCCAACCAGCCGACCCGGTCAGCCAGCGGCAGGTTGCCGCCGAGGCGGCGAGCAAACCTTTCGAACAGGTTTACTATTGGCTCCCGGCACTGGACTCGAACCAGTAACCCTCTGATTAACAGTCAGATGCTCTGCCGATTGAGCTAGCCGGGAAGGCGCCCTAAAGCTTACCAGGTGCCGCTCGGCAGTCCGGCGGCCTCGCCCAGGCGGGCTCGCGCCGCCCGGATCAGGGGCGCGGCGGACGCCGGGTCGGCGTCGGAACCGGGCAACTCCTGGAGGTAGACGGCGCCGTCGGCCGGGCGGCGGCGCAAGGCGACGGCGACTTGGCCGGCGCCGGCCGGCACGTGCTCGACTTCGACCACCGAGGCGCGCAGGCGCTCGTTGACGACGCTGGCGAAGCGCTTGTCGCGCGCCCTGAGCGCGAACTCCTCGGTCTGGCGGGAGTCGGCGTAGGTGATGGCCAGCACCGCCCCGTCGCGCCGAAGCGTGGCGCGCTCGATCAGGTCCCAGGGGTGGAACTGGCGCCGGCCTTCGCCGACCACCCCCAGGCCCAAGTCGGCGGCGACCAGCCAGGCGGCTTCGGCCGGCAGGGACGCCGCCGCCAAGATTTTGGCCCGGGCCGGCAGCCCGAGCGCCGCGACCAAGTGGCCGGGCGGTTTGTCGGCGCGCGTGATGACCATCCGGTCAGACTACCCCTCCGCTTTCCGGCCGGCACCCGGCCCGCACTCGGCCCGCGCTTGGCCCGCGCCCGGCCCGCGCCCGGCCGCGCCCGCCGCCGCCCGACTCCCCCGGCCCACTGGACCGTTAGGATTTGGCCATGGCAACTGAGCAGCGCATCCAAATCAAGCTCCCGACGGAGTTGGAGACCGGCGTGTACGCCGATTTTGTCCGCGCCTGGCATACCAACGATGCGTTCGTTCTCGATTTCGCGTCCCTGCTGGAGCCGCCCCGGCGCGAATCCGGCCATGTTGTGCTGACCGCCGTGGTGGGCTCGCGCGTCCGCATCCCGCCGGCCCAGGTCTTCGAGTTGATGAAGGCGCTGGAGCAGCAGCTCAGCAGTTGGGAGAAACAGCACGGCAAGCGCGCCGCCGACCCGGGGGCCTTCCCGGCCGAGGAGGTCTGAGCGGGCCGGTTAATCCGGTCGCAACTCGTCGCGGGCCCGCATCAACTCGTTGATCTCTTTCAGCGTGGCCGCCCGCCCGTCCGCGTCGCCGGCCGCGTCTAGGCGTCCGAGCCGCGACCGCAGTTCCCCCAGGCGGCGGGTGATGCCAAGTTGCAACAGGCCGCCGATGACGCCGGCGACGTAATCGGCCTCGCCGCCCTCGCGCACCGGCAGGGGCTCGACCGCCAAGGCCAAAACCACCCCGACCACCGGCGGCGCCGCGAAGTCGCGCACCTGGCCGAGCCAGGCGGCGGCGCCGCCGGGGCCTTGGGCGGCTTTGACGCCGCCGGCCGCGCGGATCGCGTCATGGACCGCCCGCAGCTCGGGAACTTGGAAGACGTCGCCGGCCAGGTCGTCGAACTGGGGCGGCACGGCCGCCGGCAACTGGAGCACCGCCGCCAGCGCATCGTGCTCCGATCGCCCCACGGAGTCGCGTGGCGCCCGCCAGCCCGGGCCGGGCCGGGTCGCGTCGCCGCCGGCCGGGTCGTCGTCCGCCGCCGGGCCCCGGCCGCGCCGGCCGGGGCCGGAACGCCCGGAGCGGGCCTGGGCGACCGCCCGGCGGACCAAGGCCTCGTCCTGGCCGACCCAACCGGCCAACAGCCTGGTGTAGTCGGCGCGCAGGGCGTCGTCCCTGATCCCGGCCACCATCGGGGCGGCCGTCCGCATACCGGCCACCCGGCCCTCGGCGGTCTCCAGGTCGACCGACTTCAAGGCGGTCCTGATCGCCCAGCGGAACATCGGCTCGGCGCCGTCGACCAGTTCCCGGACCGCCTCGGCGCCCTGATCGACCCAAAGTTCGCAGGGGTCCCGCCCGTTCGGCGCGACGGCCACAAAGGTGCCGGCGTAGAACCGTTGCTCGTCGCCGAAGGCCCGCATGGCGCCTTGCTGGCCGGCCTCGTCGCCGTCGAAGGTGAAGACGACTTTGCCGCCGATCGACGCGCCATCGGACATCTGGACGCCGGCGGCCGGCGACCCGACGTCCCCCAACAGGCGGCGGACCACCCGAATGTGGTCGTTGCCGAAGGCGGTGCCGCAGGCCGCCACGGCGTCGTCGACGCCGGACAGGTGGGCCGCCATGACATCGGTGTAACCCTCGACCACCACCACCCGGCGGCGCCGGCTGATCGCCTTCTTGGCCAAATCGGCCCCGTAAAGCAGCTGCGACTTGTGGTAGAGCGAGGTCTCCGGCGTGTTCAGGTACTTGGCCTGGTTGGGGTCGTCCTCCGACAGCCGCCGGGCGCCAAAGCCGACCACCGCCCCGGTCAGGTCGCGGATCGGCCAGACGATCCGGCCGTGGAAGCGGTCGATCGGCCCGCGCTGGCCTTCCTTGGTCAATCCGGCGGCCGCCAACTCGGCTTCGGCGAAACCGCGTCCGCGCAGGTGGCGGGTGAGTTTGTCCCAGCCGGCGGGGGCGAAGCCGACGCCGAACCGATCCGCCACCACCCGGTCGAAAGACCGGGCGCGCAGAAAATCCCGGGCCGGGCGGGCCTCCGGCGAACTCAGCTGGTCGGCGTAAAACTCGGCCGCCAGCCGGTTGGCCTCCAACAGGCGCATTCGGGCCGGCCTGGCCGGGTCGCGCTCGCGCCCCGCCCCGGTCTCCTCGTAATGCAGTGTTATCCCGGAGCGGCCGGCCAAATATTCGATCGCCTC
>JAITKC010000062.1 GCA_031278665.1 Bifidobacteriaceae bacterium
AAATCGGCAAACCATACCAATGGGGCGGCAACGGTCCCTCGTCGTTCGACTGCTCCGGTCTGACCCAGCAGGCCTGGAAGAACGGCGGCGGCAAATCAATACCCCGGGTGGCGGCCGACCAATATACGGCGGCCCAGAAGATCCCCTACCAGTCGATGCGTCCGGGCGACCTGATCTTTTGGCAGTACGCCGGCAGTCCGATCCACCATGTGGCGATCTATTCCGGCGACGGCATGATGATCGAGGCGCCGCGCACCGGCCTGAACATCCGGGAGATCCCCATCCGCTGGGCCAACACCGTCCAATACGCCGGCCGCTACTGACCGGCCGGCGCCCCCGGCGGCGGTCAGTACCGCCCGGCCGCTTTGGCCTCGTCGAGGCGCTGGATTGAGGCGATGATCTCGGCTTCGGCCCCGGCCCGGTCGGTCCAATGCGAGCCCTCGACCGACTTGCCCGGCTCAAGGTCTTTGTAGATCTCGAAGAAGTGCTGGACTTCGAGCCGGTGGAACTCGGAAATGTCGTCGATGTCGAGCCGCCAGGAGGAGCGGGTGTCATGGGCCGGCACGCAGAGCACCTTGTCGTCGCCGCCGGCCTCGTCGCGCATCCGGAACATGCCGAGCGCCCGGCAGCGGATCAGGCAGCCCGGGAAAGTCGGCTCGTCCAGTAGCACCAGCGCGTCGAGCGGGTCGCCGTCCTCGCCCAAAGTGCCTTCGACGTAGCCGTAGTCGTCGGGGTAGCGGGTGGCCGTGAACAGCATCCGGTCGAGCCGGATTCGGCCGGTGTGGTGATCCATCTCGTACTTGTTGCGCGATCCCTTCGGGATTTCGATTGTGACGTCGAACTCAAGCGGGCGTTCGCCGGTGGCGTCGGAGTGTTCGGTCCTGAGCGCTGGCTGGTAATTGGGCTTTGACATCAAGATGGCCTCATCGTCGGCGGGACAGCGGATTTTCTTTGTCTAGTCTGGCCTATGTGAACGGGCACCGGAAATCGCCGCCGCCGCGTCCGAGGCCCTTGGCGGCCGGAACGACCGCGGTGCTCGCGGCGGCGCTACTCGTCGGCCCGGCCGCGACGAACCCGACCGGCGCGGCGCTGGTCGCCGTTGACGCCGCCGCCCCGCCCCGGGTCGCCAGGACGCTTTCGACAGCCGAGTCCGGCAGGCCGGGCGCCGCGGATTCAGCTGGCGCGGCGGCGCGGGGCCAGGTGCTGGCGGTGGCAGAGCCGCTCGACCCGGCCGCGCCGATCCCGGACAAGGCGGCCGTCGCCAGCCTCGCCGCCGCCCACTTGGCCGCCGCCCAGGTCGGCCCGGCCAGCGTTTCCGTGCGCGACCTGTTGACCGGCCAGGATTTGTTCGCCGCCGACCCGAGCCGGGCCTTGGCGCCGGCTTCGACGCTCAAAATCCTGACCGCGATCGCGGCCCTGGCGACGATCGGCCCGGACGCCAAGCTGACCACCGCCGCGGTGCTCACCCGGACCGGGGCGGCCACCGGCACCGTCACGCTGGTGGCCGGCGGCGACACGACCCTGGGGCCCGATGCCGCGTCGCCCGGTCAGGTGATGGGCCGCGCCGGCCTGGGGGACCTGGCTTGGCAGGCGGCCGTCGAACTGCGGCGGCTCGGCGTCGAGGCCGTCGAGGTCCGGTTGGACGACACCGTCTTTAGCGGTCCGGCCGTCTATCCCGACTGGGAGTGGTCGCTCGGCTCGACTTGGGGCGCCCCGGCCACGCCGCTGGCGGTGATGGGCGGCCGCGCCGGGGCCGCCTTCGACGCCGTCACCTACCTGGCCGACCCGGCGTTGGGCGCGGCCCAGCAGTTCGCCAGCCGGCTGGCGGCGGCCGGCCGCGACACTAGCGTCGCCCTGCCGCTCCTGGCAGTCACGGGCGCGGTGGCGCGCGCGGCGGCGCCCGCCCGCTCCGAGCCCCTGGCCGTGGTCGAATCGGCCCCGATTCGCGAATTGGCCGCTCACCTGCTGCGACAGTCCGACAACACGCTGGCCGAGTCGCTCGGCCGGATGACGGCCGTGGCCATGGGCGAGCCGGGTAGTTTCGAGGGCTGCGCGGCGGCGGTCAAACGGGCGCTTGCCGATCTCGGCGCCCCGACCGAGGGCTTGGCGATTGACGACTGCTCCGGGCTCAGCCACGGATCGGCCGTCTCCGCCGCCACGCTGACCAGCGCGCTGGCTCTGGCGGCCGGACCGGACGCGGGCAAACTCGGCGCCGCGGTCCGATCCCTGCCGGTCGCCGCCCTCCAGGGCACGTTGATCAATCGGTTCAACCAGACCGGGGCGGCCGGCAACCTGCGGGCCAAGACCGGCACCCTGACCGGGGTGACGTCACTGGCCGGGCTGGTGCAAACGGCCGGCGGCCGCGAGTTGGTCTTCGCTGTGATCGCGAACCCGGACCAAACCATCTGGACCGATTCGGCCCGCCAGTCGATCGACCGCTTTGTGGCCGCCCTGGCCGACCTCGCCTGAACCGGCCGGAGCCGGCGGCCGGAAACGTCCGCCGCGACGGGCGGCGGCGAAACAATCGCGGCCAAGCGGAGAAGCTCCGGCGGGGCGCCTCTAGAGTTGAAGGCGTGACGGCAGGCATCAACTCGGCGCTGGCCAACCGGGTGGCCGGTTGGACCGCCCGCCCAGGTCCCCTCATCACCGCCGCCGAAGGCATTCACTTGGTCGCCGACCTGCGCAATCAAGTCGGCAAGGCGTTTGGCTACGTGGCCGAGATCACCGGCTTGGTTCAGGCCGCCGCCAGCGCCGCCGCCACCCAGACGTTGGTGGTCGACCGCCGCGGCCTGGCGCGTTCCCTGGTGGCGACTGTTCAGACGCTGACGGCGCCGGTCTGGGCCGAAGACGAATTGTCTTGGGCCGCGCGCCAAGCCGCCAGCGTTCAACTCGGCGCCATCACCGGTCTGTTGGCCTACCGCGTGCTCGGCCATTACGACCCGCTCTATGTCGGCGCCGACGGCAAGGCCGGCCGGATCGTCTTGACCGCGCCGAATATTCTGCGATTCGAACGCGAGCTTGACGCCGACCCGCGCGATTTTCACCTTTGGGTGGCGTTACACGAGGTCGCCCATGCCGTGCAGTTCGCGGCCGCGCCTTGGCTGGCGGATTGGATGCGGGACAGGTTCGACGCCCTGGTCGGGGCCGAGGGCGAATCCGGCAGCCCCAGCCAGTTGCTCGCCGCCGTCAAACGGCTGCCGGACTTGTTCGCCGAAGACGCCACGCCGAATGTCGCCGCCCACTTGCTATCGCCGGCGCAGTCGCGCCTGCTGGCCGAGTTGACCGCCGCGATGTCGCTGCTCGAAGGCCACGCCGACGTCATCATGGACGCGGTCGGCCCAAAGGTGGTCAAGACCCTGGAGCATTTGCGGCCGCGCTTCGACGCCCGGCGGGTCGCCCGGGGACGCTTTGAGCGAGCCCTGCGGCGCCTGGCCGGGATTGAGGCGAAGACCGCGCAATACGTCCAGGGCGCGGCCTT
>JAITKC010000081.1 GCA_031278665.1 Bifidobacteriaceae bacterium
CGCCGGCCAGCGCTTGACGCACGGAACTGGAAGACCAGCGCGCCTGGCCTTGGTCCTCCGGATCGCCCTGGTCGCCGATCGCGCTGACGGCGAAGCCGAGTTCGCCGCCGAGTTGGCGCATGGTCTCAAGGTCGCCGCTGTTGTCGGCGCCGAAGTGAACGTCCCGCCCGACAACCACCTCGTTCGCGGCCAGGCCGGCGACCAGATAGGTCCGGACGAACTCGCCCGGGTCGAGGCGCGAGAACTCGTAGTCGTAGGGCACCACCAGGGCCGCGTCCAGGCCGATAGCCTCGAGGGCGTCGAGGCGTTCGGCCAGGGACTGGAGTTGGACCATCCCCCCTTCCGGGCGGTGGATCGCGGCGGGATGCGGATAGAAGGTGATCGCCACGGCTTTGGCCGCCTTGGCCCGGGCGCGCCGCACCACCTCCCCGGCCAAGAACTGGTGGCCTCGATGCATGCCGTCGAAGTTGCCCAAGGTGACGACCGACGGCCCGAATCCGGCCGGAACGTCGGCCAAGGAGTTCCAGCGTTGCACGGGCAACTAGTCTAGGCCTCCGCCCGATGCCGCGCCGTCAGCCGGCGTCGCCCCGCCCGCCGCCGTCTCGGGGGCCGCCGTCTCGAGGGCCGCCGGTGCCGCGGCGGCCGCCGCCGTCTCGCGGGCCGCCGATGCCGCGTCGCCCGCCGGCGGTTCGGCAGGCGCCAGTCCGCGTCCCGATCGCCAGCCAGGCGCTGGGCAGGGCGGCGGCTGCCGCCCCGGCCTTGACCAGGTCCCCGATAAGGAACGGCGCCAAACCCTGGGCGATCGCCGCCGGCAAACTCAGCCCCGCCACCGCCGCCAGATAGGGCACGCCGATCAAATAGATCGCCAACTCGCCCAGCGCCATGACCGCGAACCAACGCCACCAGGACCGGTCGAGCCCGCGTTCCGCCGCCCGGCCGGCCAGCGCCGCGGCTAGGACGTAGCCGATCGCGTAGCCCATAGTCGGCAGGCCGACGCCGCTCTGGCCGCCGGCGAAGACCGGCAGCCCGGCCAACCCGGCCGCCAGGAACAGGACCATGGCCGCCCCGGCCCGCCGCCAGCCCAGCGCCGCGCCGGCGGTCAGCACCGCGAACGTGCCCAGTGTGATTGGAACAGGGGTGAATCCGAGCGGAATGGACACCTGGCCAAGCGCCGCCACCCAGGCGGCCCCGCCAACGATCAAGGCCAGGTCTTTGACCCGTCCCCGCCCGGCCAGTTCGGCCAGAACCGGCTGGCGCGCCGGCCCGCCAAGGGCGATCGATATCATGGCTCTCCTTCGCAAAGAGGAATCAAGAACTGAGGACTCATCCAGGCTAGGGCGCGGCCTAAGACACGTTCGCGCAGCTCAGCCCGCAATCCTAGCTGACACTTTTGTCGCCACCCCACAACCGCCTTCGGCGAAGCCCGCGGCCCGGAGTCAGCCCGAAAGCTCCTCGAAGCGATAGCCCAGGCCGCGCAATGTCACCAGCCGGACCGGGCTGGTCGGATCGGCCTCGATCCGCGAGCGGATGCGCCGCACATGGACGTCGAGGGTTTTGGTGTCGCCGAAGAAATCAGCCCCCCAGACCCGCTCGAGCAATTGCGAGCGGGTCAGCACCCGCCCGGCGTGGGTCATCAGCTCTTCCAACAAGCTGAACTCCCGCAGCGGCAGATTGACCTCGTCGCCGTCGACCCAAACCCGGTGCCTCTCCGGGTCCAAACGAACGCCGCTGACCTCGATGACCGCGGCGGCGTCATCGGGCACTGGCCCGCCGCCGGCGCCCGAGGCCCGGTGGCGGCGCAACGCCCGGCGGCAGCGGGCCAACAACTCCAACGTCGAATACGGCTTGGTCACGTAATCGTCGGCGCCAAGCTCCAGGCCCAACACGATGTCGGCCTCGTCGCTCTTGGCCGTCAACATGATGATCGGCACGTCGGAGGTCAGCCGGACGCGCCGGCAGACCTCGGTTCCGGGCACCAGCGGAATCATCAGGTCGAGCAGAATCAGCTCCGGCTCGCGCGCCGCGAACTCGGCCAACGCGGCGGCGCCGTCGGCGGCCGCGCGGACTTCGTAACCCTCGCGCCCCAGCAAAAAGGTCAGCGCCTCCCGCTGGGTCTCGTCGTCCTCGACCAAAAGCAAGTCGGTCACGCGCCCTCCCCCAAAACTCGCCGCGGCAGCCAAATACTGAAAGTCGAGCCGCGGGCGACCTCTGATCGAACTGTCACCCTGCCGCCGTGGCCGGACACCGTGTTGCGGACTATCGCCAGGCCCAGCCCGGTGCCGCCGGTGCGCCGCGAACGCGCCCGGTCGGTCCGGTAGAAGCGCTCGAACACCCGCTCTTGGTCGGCCGCCTCGATGCCGATCCCTTGATCGGTCACCGACAAGACGACTTCGCCCGAGGCCAGCACGCCGGCCACCGCTATGGGGCGGCCGGGCGGCGAATAGGCGATCGCGTTGGCCACCAAGTTGTCGACGGCGGTGACCAGCGCCTCTTTGTCGCCGAAGACGGCCAGGGCGGGGTCGGCTTCGACGGTCACCGCGATTTCGGCCTCCTCGGCCGTTGTCCGATGCCGCGCCACCGCCTCTTGCAGCACGGCCAGCACGTTCACCTCGGCGAAGCGGCTGGAATCCTGGTCCTGGGCTTTGGCCAGGGCCATCATGTCTTCGGTCAGCCGGGCCAGCCGGCCCGACTCCTGGGCCAGCCGGCGGGCGAAGTGGCGCACCGTGTCGGGGTCTTCGGCCCCGGCGGCCAGGGCCGATCCGATCAACTCGACCGCGGTCACCGGGGTGCGCAGCTCATGACCGATGTTGGCGATGAAATCGTGTCTGATCTGGCGCGAGCGCATCGTCTCGGTCAAGTCGGTCACGGTCAGCAGGATATAGCTGTCGGCCAGCCGAGTGGCTCTGACCTCGGCGTCTGCGACCGGGCCGAGGTCGGTGAAGGACAGCCGGCGGGCTTGGACCTCGTCTTCGTTCCAGGCGCTCTCGGCCAGCTCCTGCAAACCGGGGTGGATCAGCTTGGTGCCCCGGTAGACCGGCAGCGTCTCGGCCTTGGCGGTGGTGTAGACCACTTTGTGGGAGCGGGTCAGGACCATGGCGTAGCCGCCGTAGGCGGCGGCCAGGTCGCGGGCCAGTTCGGGCAGCGGCGCCTCGCGCCGCTCCCAGCGGTCGCCTTCCGGCGTGCGGTGGAACAGCCAAGCCCAGATCGGGTTGGTGATCAGGGCCAGGGTGGCCCCCAGGGCGCCCCCGGCCACCCACTCCATGGCCACCGGCACGCTACCCACTTTAGTGTTCCTTCCGGCAAGGTCTGGCCCCGCGCGAAGGCGGCTCAGCCGAACCGGCCGTCGATGTAATCTCTGGTCGCCGCCACCTTCGGGGCGCTGAAAATGTCGGCCGTCAGGCCGGACTCGACCAGGCGGCCGGGTTGTCCGGCGCTGGCCAAAGAGAAGAACGCGGTGATGTCGGAGATCCGGTTGGCCTGGGCCATATTGTGCGTCACCACCACCACGGTGTAGTCGCGGGCCAGGTCGCGCATCAGCTCCTCGATCGCCAGAGTCGAGATCGGGTCGAGCGCCGAACAGGGCTCGTCCATCAGCACCACGTCGGGTTGGACCGCGATCGCGCGGGCTATGCAAAGACGCTGTTGCTGGCCGCCGGACAGCGAGTCGCCGGACTTCTTGAGCCGGTCTTTGACCTCTTCCCAGAGGTGGGCCCGGTTCAGGCAGCGTTCGACCAACTCGTCGGCGGCCGAACCGCGCGGCCGGGCGCCGCGGATGATCAGCCCGGCCAACACGTTGTCTTTAATCGACATGGCCGGGAACGGATTCGGCTTCTGGAAGACCATGCCGACTTTGGAGCGCACCGAAACCGGGTCGATCCCGCGTTCGTAGAGGTCCACCCCGTCCAGTTTGATCGAGCCGGTGGCCCGCGCGCCGGGGATGACCTCGTGCATCCGGTTGATCGCCCGCAGCAGGGTCGACTTGCCGCAGCCGGACGGCCCGATGAAGGCCGTCACCGCCCGGCCCGGGATCTCCAGCGCGACGTCGGCCACGGCCAGATGGGCGCCGTAATAACACGACACGTTCTGAATCGACATCGAACCGGGCGCGGCCGGCGCCGCTTGGGCGGCCAGGAGCCTAGGGTCGATGCCGCCGACAATCGCCTCCAGCCCGGCGGCGGAAGCGGTTTGGCCCAGGTCGAGCCCGCCCGCGACCACCCGGGCGGCGCCGCCTCGATCTTTCGGCGGCGAACCCGCCTGGGCGGCGCCGATCGAATTGGGAACAGTCGCGGTCATCGGTTTCTCCTAATCTTGGCTATTTGCGGAGGCAGCGCGCGGGCGGCCAACTGAAGGACCACCACGACCGCCATCAAAACCAAGGCGCCGGCCCAGGCCCGCTGGTCGTAAGCGGCGGTGTCCAAGCCCTTGGCGGACCATTGCGTGTAAATAAAGACCGGCAGAGTGGCCATGCGGCCCTCGGCCAGGTTGTAGTTCATGGCGTCGGTGAAACCGGCCACCAACAGCAGCGGCGCGGTCTCGCCGATAATCCTGGCGACGCCCAGCACGGCGCCGGCGGTCAACCCGGGCAACGCGGTCGGCAACACGATCTTGCGGATCACCCGCCAGCGTGGCGACCCGAGCGCCAATCCGGCCTCCCGCAAATCGCCGGGCACCAGCCGCAGCACTTCCTCGGAGGATCTCACCACCACCGGGATCATAATCATGGCCAGCGCCGCCGCCCCGGCCAGGCCGGAGCGCGTGCCCGGACCGAACAGTAGCGAGAACAGGGCGTAGGCGGCCAAACCGGCGACAATCGACGGGATCGACACCATGATGTCGACGGCCCGCCGGGTCAGCGACGCCAGTCTGGCCCGGCCGGCGTATTCGGTCAGATAGATCGCGGCCGAAATCCCCAACGGGATGGCGATCACCGCCGTCGCGGCGGTGATCAAGAGCGTGCCGGTGAGGGCGTGGAGCAGACCGCCGCCCTGACCGACAACCCCGCGCATCGAATGGCTGAACAAAGTCAGGTCGAGGCGGGCGCTGCCGCGCTCGACCGCCGCCCAGATGACCAGGGCCAGGGGCACGGCGGTCAACGCCACGGCGCCGACCACGGCCGCCGTGGCGATCCGGTTCTTGACCCGCCGGGCCAGACCGGGACGGGAGGCGGCCAAAGTGGCGGCGGCATCGTGCGCCAAGGCGGGACCGGGCTGGCCGGTCGTCAACGTGGCGGTCATCGGGCCGCTCCCTTCTTGGCGATTCGCCGGCCGGCGATCGACACCACCAGCGATATGGCGAACAGCACCAAACCCAATCCGATTAGGGCGCTGACCGCGGAGCCGGTGGACTCCGGGAAAGTCGAGGCGATGAAGGCCGCGATAGTCGACGGGTTCTCCGAGGAGATCACGTTCAAGGAAATCAGGTCGGGCGTCGCCGAAAGCACCATGGCCACGGCCATGGTCTCGCCCAGCGCCCGGCCCAAGCCGAGCATGCCGCCGGCCACTATGCCGGAGCGGGCGACCGGCAACACGGCGGCGCGCGTCATTTCCCAGCGCGTCGCGCCGAGGGCGTAGGCGGCCTCGATCAGCGCCGGCGGGGTGAGCGCGAAACTCTCGCGGCACATCGCCGCCATAATCGGCAGGATCATCACCGCCACGACCATGCCGGCGGTCAACACCGTCCGCCCGGTCACCGACGGTTCGCCGCTGAAGAAAGGCAACCAGCCGGCGTGGGCGTGGAGCCATTCGTAGAGCGGCACCATCACCGGGGCCAGCACCATCAGTCCCCACAGGCCGAACACCACCGAGGGGACGGCGGCCAACAGGTCGAGGACCGCCCCGAGGAAGCGCCCAAAGCGGGGCGCCGGGGCGTATATTGTGGCCGCCAAGGCCACTCCGACGGCCGGCAACGCGGCCAGGGCCAAGGCGATCACGGCCACCCAGAGCGAGCCGAAGGCGAGCGGGGCGGCCAGCGCCAAGAAGTTCTTCGCGTGGGCCGGCAATTCGCCCTCGCCGGCGGTGAAGGCCGGGCTCCCGTTCACCGCCAAGAACACCAGAACGCCGACTAGCACCAGCGCGACGGCGATCGCCGCGCCTTTCATGGCGCCCGAGAACACCCGCTCCCCAGACGACGGCCCACCGGCCGGGCTGTCAGCCCGACCGGTGGCCGCCGGGGTCAGCTCAAGAGCCGATGCGCTCAACCGCTGCGCTCACTTTCGCGCTCAGCTCCGCGTCGGCGGTCAGCGGCGCCGAACCGGCGTTTGCCGCCGCCGCTTGCTGGCCCTCGTCGGAGGTCACGTACTTCAGGTAGGCGGACACCAGTTCGGCGGTGTTCGCGTCCTCATATTTCTCGCACGCCGCCAAGTAGCTGACCAGAATCAACGGGTAGGCGCCGGCGGCGTCGGTGGCCCGGTTCAACTCGTAGACCACATCGCCTTCGCCGCGCCCGGATTCCAGGCTCGACACGGCGACGGCTTTGGCCGCGCCTTCGGCCGTGGGCTTGGCCCACTCGTCGCCGACTTTGATCGCCGCCCAACCGAGATCCCTGGCCTGGCCGGCGTCGACGTAGCCAATCGAGCCTTTGCCGGCGGTCAGCGCTTGGACCATGCCCTGGGTCTTCTCCGCCCCCTCGCCGCCGGCCTGCGGCCACTCCTCGGTTTCCCCGGCCGTCCACGCCTCAGGCGCGGTCGCGGCCAGGTAGTCGGTGAAGTTTCCGGTGGTGCCGGACACGTCGGACCGGTGCACTGGGCTGATCTTGAGGTCTGGCAACTCCACGCCCGGGTTGTCGGCGGCGATCGCCGCGTCGTTCCAGTTGGCGATCTTGCCGGTGAAGATGTCGGCGATCACATTGGGCGCCAGGTTCAGCGAGTCGATTCCCTCCAAGTTGAAGGCCACCGCGATCGGCGAGATGTAGACCGGAACTTCGACCAGGCTCGAGTCGGCCGCGCAGGAGCCGTGCCCGCCTCCGGCGTCTTCGACGCTGAACGGCGCGTCGGTGCCGACAAAGCCGATCCCGCCGGCGGTGAACTGTTTGCGGCCGTCGCCCGAGCCGACCGGGTCGTAGTTGACCGTCACCCCGTTTTGGAGCGCGACGAATCCGGCCCGCCAGGCTTCTTGGGCGGCGCTTTGCGATGACGCGCCGGCGCCGTTGAGTTCGCCCTGGAGTTGCGCTTGGGCCGGTCCGGATGAGTTAGGCGTTATTTCGCCGGATGGCTGCTCCTCGTTGGCGGCGCATCCGGCCAGCGCGGCCCAGATCACACCAGTCGCGGCGGCCGCGGCCACCGCCCGTTTGCTTGTGCCCAGTTTCATTAGGCCCTCTTTCGTTCCGATCTTGCCAATTTCAGAAACGACGCTAGGGCGGCAGCCCTAACTCAAGGGTCCGTTACGGTGAACGCGAGGTGAACGCCAGGCCAACTCTTGGAGCGTCCGCCCTTGTGCCCTAAGGGGTTGGCGGGGACCTGGTTGATTTGCCGCCTTACGGGCGCTCGGATGAGCGGCGGCGCCAGCCGGCGCCCCAGAAGGCGCTGACGCCGGCCGCGATCAAGAAGGCGGCGCTAATGGCGGCGAACAAGGTGTTCGAGCCGGTCCACGGCAAACGGTCGCTCGCCTTGGGGGGCGCGGACGGGGAAGGACCGGCGCTTGCGGGCGGGCTCGCCGTCGGGGTTGCGCTCGCGGTTGGGCTGGGGCTCGGAGTCGTCCCGGTACTCGGCGGGTCGGATGGCGTCAGCATGTCCCACTCGCACTCGCCCTTCAGCCGCAACCGCAGGTCCCAGGTGATCGCCTGCGAGGTGAAGCCCAGGTGTTTGCCCTCGGTCTCATCGATCGGGAACTTGTAGGCCACCCGAACGTTGGTCACGCTGTCCTCAAGCATGGTCACGCTGGCCAATTCCTGTTCGTGCGCGATGCCGGCGAAGGAACTCGACCCGGTTAGCCCGCCGACGTCCCAATGCAGTTCCGACATGCCGGCGAAGCCGATCTGCCCTTCGGTGACGCTGGTGTGCTCGTGGTTGACGGTGTCCTCGCCCACCGGGGCGTCCGGGTTGATGATCGCCACCGTCAGCAGCCCCGGACAGGGCCCGTTGTTGTGGACCGCCAGCGACCGATAAATCCAGTCGCCCGGCACGGCCACGGCTTCGTGGTGGAACTGGTCGCCGGCGATCGTCTCGTACTCGTCTGTGCCGTCCCACGGGACGTTCAGGGTCTCGCCGTCCCACCAGGTCTTCATGCCGTCGTCGCGCTGTTCGTCGTCGCCGAAGGCGGCCGGCCCCAGCGTCAGCGCGCAAATCAGGGCGCCGCCGGTGGCGACGATCCGCCGTTTGGCCGCCCCGCGCCGCGTCGTCATGGCCGCCGCCTTTCCGGTCCGCCCGATCCGCCCGGTCCGCCCTGGGTGTCCCCGGGCGCGCCGACGGGCCGCCACTCGGGGGCCGCCGGGTTCCAGCCGCCGGCCGCCGGTTGCCCGATGCCGCCAGCCGCCGGTTGCCCGATGCCGCCAGCCGCCGGTCGCCCGATGCCGCCAGCCGCCGGTTGCCCGATGCCGCCAGCCGCGTTTGGCGGCGGGCCGTCGCCTGGCGCCGTCGCCGGCGTCGCGGCCCTGGGAATGCCGGCGGCGATCGAGCCCGCTGCGGTCTTGGCGTGTTTGGCGGCGCGGCGGGTC
>JAITKC010000112.1 GCA_031278665.1 Bifidobacteriaceae bacterium
AGCCGGCATCGAACTCGAGTTGACCCCGATTGGGCGAGAGGCCTTTGTCTTCTTCGTCAGCCGGCGCAACCCCGTGTCCGGCCTCACGCAGGCGCAAGTCCGCCAGATCTACTCCGGCCAAGTAACCGACTGGAAGGACGTCGGCGGCCCCCGCCGCCAAATCGACGCTTACCAACGCAACCCGGACTCCGGCAGCCAGACCGCCTTCGAGGACGTCATGGCCGGCGTCGAAATCATGGACCCGCCGAGCTGGCAGACGTTCACGGGTATGGACCTGATGGCCTATCGGGTGCTGGATTACAAGAACTCCCCGGGCGCCATCGGCTTCTCGTTCCGCTATTACCTCGACTCGATGATTCGGAGCGACGAAATCAAGCTGCTGGCGATCGACGGCGTGGCGCCGACTTTGGCGAACACCGCCAGCGGCGAATACCCGTTCGCCCGCGACTTCTACGCCGTCACGGCCAGGGCCCGGGATCAGTTGCCCGATGCCGACGGCTCGGCCGGCTTCGACCGCTCGGCCAGGGCTGAGAACGCAGCCAGGCTGATCGATTGGATCGCCTCGGCCCAAGGCCAAGAGTTGGTCCGGAAGGTCGGCTACAGCCCGCTGGCCGGTTGACGACTGGCGCCGTCAACCGCGGCCCGCGTGGGCGAGCGCCCGGCGGCGCGTCGCGATCGCCGCCGGGCCGGCGCAGTCAAACCGGCGCGCGCCGTCGGGCTCGACCCGCGCGGTCGGCGGGTGGTCAGGTCCGGGCGTGGGCCAGGGCCCAGTGGTACATGGCGATCGCCGCCGCCGCGCCGGCGTTGATTGAGCGCGTCGAACCGTACTGGGTGATTTCGTAGACCGCCGAAGCCGCGCCCAGGGCCGCCGCCGTCAGACCCGGCCCCTCTTGGCCGAATAACAGCACGCATTTTTCCGGCAGGCGGGCGTCCTCCAGGGGCAGCGCGCCGGGCACGTTGTCGATCGCCACCAGCGCCAAGCCGTTCGCCGCCGCCCAATCCGCCAAGGCGCCGACATTCGGATGGCCGACAACGTTGAGATAGCGGTCGGTGACCATGGCGCCGCGCCGGTTCCACCGCCGCCGGCCGACAATGTGGACGCCGGCGGCGGCGAACGCGTTGGCCGTCCGGACTATCGCGCCGATGTTGAAATCGTGCTCCCAATTCTCGACCGCCACGTGAAACGGATGGGCTCTGGAATCCAGGTCGGCCCGAATCGCCGTGTTTGTCCAATAGCGGTAGCGGTCGACCACATTGCGCCGGTCGCCCTCGGCCAGCAGCGCCTGGTCGTAAAACGGGTCGTCTGGCCAGGGCCCTTGCCAAGGCCCAACCCCGACAACCGGGGCCTCGAACGGCGGCGACCCGGCGGCATCGGGTATAGCGGCGTCTTGAGAGGGAGGATCGGCGGCCATGTCTGGCACCGTACCCTAGAGGGCGTGCTGATCGCTTCCCACCTCACCCAAACCGGCCTCGACGTGCTGGCGCTGCCCGCCTGGATGGACGCCGCCTACCTGATCGACGCGTTTGTGTCCTGGCTGGGGCCGTGGGCGCTGGTCGGCGTCTGCGCGGTGGTGTTCGCGGAGACCGGTTTGATGGTCGGCTTCTTCCTGCCGGGCGACTCGCTGCTGTTCACACTCGGCGTGTTCATCGGAGCCGGCACGGTGGACGTGCCGCCCTGGGTGGCCTGCCTGTCGATCGCGCTGAGCGCCGTCGCCGGCGACCAAACCGGCTATTGGATCGGGCGCGGGCTGGGACCCAAAGTGTTCAACAAACCGGACTCGCGCTTATTCAAACACGAGCATGTCGATAAGACCCGCGCCTTCTTCGACAAGTACGGCGGGCGCACCATTGTGATCGCCCAATATGTGCCGATCGTGCGCACCTTCGCGCCGGTGGTGGCCGGTGTCGGCAAGATGAATTACCGCCATTTCATCGCCTTCAACATTGTCGCGGCCTTCTCCTGGGGCATCATCCTGCCGCTGGCCGGGATCGCGCTGGGGCAGTTCGAATGGGTTGGGGACAATATCGACCTGCTGATCGTCGTGATCGTGTTGGCGTCGATCACGCCAATGATCGTCGAGTACCTCCGCCACCGCGCCGCCCGCCGCCGCAAGGGCCCGGTTCCGCCGGCCGACGACGCCGCGCAGCCCAGGGCCGCCGAGGTCGAGTCCTCCTAGCCAGGCGCCCCGCTGCCGCCAGGCCCGGCCGGGGCGGGCGCCGGCCGCCGGCTTTGGCCGAGCGCTTCGCCGGCCGCCAGCCGAATCGCCGGCTGGCGGCGGCCGCAATCCGGTAAAGTCGCGGCGTGTCTGATGAGCCGGGCGTGGTCGCGCCGGACCGCCGGGCGGTGCGCCGCGCCGCCGTCGGCGTGCTGGTCTTGTTCGCGGCCGCCGGATTCGCCTTCGCCACCTGGGCCTCTCGCCTGGTGGCCGTTCGTCTGACACTGGGGCTCGACCCCGGCCAGATGGGCCTGTTGTTACTCTGCTGGTCGGCCGGGTCGGTCGCGGCCATGCCGCTGTCCGGCCGCCTGATCAAACGATTCGGCGGCCGCCCGGTGTTGACCGCGGCCGGCGGCCTGGCGGCGGCCGCGCTGGTCGGGGCGGGCGGGGCGGCCGCCGCCCGGTCGGTCCCGGCAGTCGGGCTGCTGCTGGTCGCCTTGGGCGTCGGCATCGGCGTCTGGGATGTCGCGATGAACGTCGCCGCGACCGATGTCGAACACGCGCTGGCCCGCACGGCGATGCCGCGCTTCCACGCCGGCTACTCCGTCGGCACGGTCCTGGCCGGCCTTGTCGGGGCGGCGATGGCGCGCGTCGGCCTGCCCGTGCTCTGGCACTTCGCCGCGGTGGCGGCGGTTTGCCTGGCGGCGACGCTGTGGGCGGTGCGCGGGCTGCTGACCGGGGGAGCGTTGGATGCCGAGCGGCCGGCCAGCGCTCCAGGCCCCGGCCGCCGCCGGTCGCCCGGGCGCCGGCGTTCCGCCTGGGGCGAGCCGCGAGTGGTCATGATCGGTTTTCTGGTGTTGTCGTTGACCTTGGCCGAAGGCGCCGCCGGCGACTGGATGGCGTCTGGCATAGTGCAGGGCTTCGAAGTCCCAGAGGCGGTCGGAATTATCGGATTGACCGTCTTCCTGACCGCCCAAACCGTCACCCGGATCTTCGGCACGCGCTTAGTGGACCGCTTCGGCCGGCCGGCCGCGATCCGCGCGTCGGGGTTGTTCGCGCTGGTCGGCGTGATGCTCTACGCGCTGTCGCCGGCGCTCGGGGCCGCCCTGGCCGGATCGGCCTTGTGGGGGATCGGCGCGGCGCTGGTCTTTCCTCTGGGAATGAGCGCCGCCGGCGACGATCCGGCCC
>JAITKC010000237.1 GCA_031278665.1 Bifidobacteriaceae bacterium
CGACGGCTCGTTGACGGCGGCCGTGCTGGAGCCCTATCTGGACGCCTCCGGGGCGCCCACCGCCAACCGCGGGTTGAGTTTTTTCGGGGCCGAAGAAGTCGTCGAAATTGTCGACGCCATAACCCGGGCCGGATTCCAGACCCACTTCCACGCCCTCGGCGACCGGGCCGTGCGGGAGGCCTTGGACGCTGTCGAGGCGGTCGCGCGGCGCCTCGGGGGGGACGCGATCGCCCGGCTGCGGCCGATCTTGTCCCACATTCAGTTAGTCGACCCGGCCGACATGGGGCGTTTCGCGGCGCTTGGCGCGGTGGCGTCGGCGCAGCCGTATTGGGCGGTGATGGACGCCGTGCAGACCGATCTGACGCTGCCGTTCATCGGGCCTGGGCGGGGCGCCCTGCAGTACCCGTTCGGCGACCTCTGGCGCGCCGGCGCCAGGCTGGCCGGCGGCAGCGACTGGCCGGTCTCCACGCCCGACCCGATCCAAGGCGTCCACACGGCGGTCAACCGATCCCTCCCCGGCCCCGCCGGCGCGGCCGGGCGACTGGGTCCGGCGCAAGCCTTGACGTTGGCGCAGGCGTTGACCGCCTACACGCTGGGCAGCGCCTTCGCGAACCACCGCGAAGACGAGTCGGGGGCCTTGGAAGTCGGCCTGGCGGGCGACTTGGCGGTGTTGGACCGCGACCCGTTCGCCGCCCCGCCCGAGTCGATCGGCCAGGCCCGGGTGGCGATGACCCTGATCGACGGCCGGGTGGTCCACCAGCTTTGACGTCTCAAACCGGGCGCCCGGGCGGGCTCAGGGCAGGCCGATCTTCTGGCGGGCCTGGGCCTCCTGGGCTTTGAACAAGTTGAAGCGGGGCAAGAACTTGTCCCAGTCGATCAGGTGGGCGTCGATTTCCGGGCCGTCGATACAAGCGTGTTTGCGGACCAGTTTGCCGTCCACCTGGAGCGGGACCATACAGGCGCCGCACATGCCGGTGGCGTCGACCATAATCGAGTTCAGCGACGCGACCGTCGGCGTGCCATAAAGTTCGGTCAAATTGGAGACGGCCCGCATCATCAAAGGCGGGCCGATCGCCACCACTTCGGCGATCCGCCGCCGCGCCACACCGGCCGCCTCAGTCTCGAGCATCGACGCCAGCGGCGTGGTCACAAAGCCCTTGACGCCGAACGAGCCGTCGTTGGTGGCGTAGACGACGTCCAAGAGCTCCCCGAACTCGGCCTGCAGGCGCCCGACCCGCTCGTCGGCCCCGTCCCAGAACATCAGGTCGGCCGAACGGAAACCGCTGATCAGAGTGACGTGGTTGCCAAGTCTGAGGTGTTCGCGCATTATCGGGTAGACCGGCGGCAGACCTAAACCGCCGGCGGTGAACACAACTGTCTGGTCGGGGCCGCAACGGCGCAGTTCGGACGGCCGCCCGAGGGGCCCGGCGACGCCGGCGAAACACTCGCCGACGCCCAGTTGGTTAATTCGGTGCGAAGAGGCGCCGACGTCCTGGACCACCAATGTGACGGTTCCGGCCGCCCGGTCCCAGTCGGCCAAGGTCAGGGGGATCAGTTCGCCGCCGGGCCAGGGCAACACCCGCACGAACTGGCCGGCCTGGGCCGATGCCGCCACCGCCGGCGCCCGGACCTCGAACTCCTCGATACCGGGCGAGAGGTTGCGTTTGGCGACTATCACGTGGGCGGCTGCCGCCGCCTCGGTGTAGGCGAGGGCTTTGGCCACCAGGCCGGCGATGTCGTTCGGGGCTTCGGCCTCGATCAGGCCGAGGATTTCGCGCGCCGCCGACTGGCCGTCGCCGGCCGCCATAATCGCGGTCGAGCCGCCGCGGGCGGCGTCGCCGCCGGTGAAAACTCCGGCCAGGGTGGTCTCCTGAGTGGCTTCGCCGTTCAGGTTGATAGTGCCCCAGCGCGACACGCCGAGCCGCGGCTCGGAGTCCTTGATAATCGGGTTGGCGGCGTTGCCCAAGGCCATGATCACCAGGTCGACCGCCATTGTCTCGGTCCGCCCGGTCCGCACCGGCCGGCGGCGGCCGGATTCGTCCGGTTCGCCCAACTCCATGACGTCGACTAGCGCCGAGGCGACGAACCCGGTTTCCGGGTCGCCCAGGAACTCGGCCGGGGAGCGCAACACCGCCAGGTCGATCCGCTCCTCGAGGGCGTGTTCGAGTTCTTCGACCCGCGCCGGCATCTCGGACTGGGTGCGCCGGTAGACGATCGTCACATTGCCGCCCAGGCGTTTGGCGGTGCGGGCGGCGTCCATCGCCGTGTTGCCGCCGCCGACCACGATGACGTTCCGGCCGGCCACCGGCGGCAGCGGCGTCTCGGCCCCGTCGCGGTGCGCCTGCATCAGGTTCACCCTGGTCAAGAACTCATTGGCGGACATCACTCCGAGCAGGTGCTCGCCCGGCGCGCCGGTGAACTTGGGCAGGCCGGCGCCTGTGCCGACGAAGATCTTCCAGAAGCCGGCGGCCTGTAAGTCGGCCAGGGCGGCGGTCTTGCCGACCACGAAATTGGTCACGAAGCGCCCGCCCAACAACCGGATTTTGGCCACCACGTCGTCGATCAGCTGGTTCGGCAGACGGAACTCGGGGATGCCGTAGCGCAACACGCCGCCCAGTTCGTGGAAGGCCTCGAAGACTGTCACCGGGAAACCCTCGACCGCCAGCAGATAGGCGCTGATCAGGCCAGACGGGCCGGATCCGACCACGGCGACGGGCGGGCGCAGGCCCGCCCGCCAGGGGTCGGCCCGGCCGGCGAAGCGCCGCGCCGCCCCGTCCGGGGCGACCAGTTTGTCGCGTTCCGGCAAGAACCACTCCAATTGGCCAATCGACATCGGATGCTTGTGCAGGCAGACCCCCTGGCATTGGAGTTCCTGGGGGCAGACGCGGCCGGTCACATTCGGCAGCGGGTTGGCTTTCTCAAGCATCTCCAGGGCTTCGGAGAAGCGCCCGCAACCGATTAACTCGAACATCTCGGGGATGTGGATGCGGACCGGGCAGCCGCCCACCGGCGCCCGGCGCTCGGCCAGGAACTGACCCAGTTCGCAGGGCGCGTCGGCGCATTGTTTGTCGCGGATCGCCTCCAGCCAGACCAGCAGGTCTACGTCGCGGCGGCTGAATCCGAGGTCCATATAACCCAGGTAGCCCTTGTTGACCAGTTCGAAGTCGGTCGACCGGTCCTCGGCCGAGCGGATATAGGGCTCTATTCCGTTGCCGGCCGGCCAGTCGTTCGAAAGCCCCGCGAACATCGGGTAATCCTCGGACAGGTGCGCGTCGAGCGCCCGGACGAACATTCGCTTCTTGCCTACCGGCAGATTCCAAATGAACCGCATTATCAAAGTCGAGGTGTCGTCCTCGCGCTGGAGGATCGCCCAGAGCCGGCGGGTGAACTCCTCGGTCAACTCCTCGCCCCGGAACTCCTGGGCCACGGCCATCGCCCCGTCGGCTATGAACAGGTCCCGGAAGACCCTCGGATTGGCGGCCAGGCGGCGCTCTAAGACTTTCAACTGGCCGTTGAAGGAAGCCGCCTCGGGGGTCGACGCGAGTTCGCGGACCCGCGCGGCCGAGGCGTCGAGCGCCGCTTTGGCCGCCGCCCACTGGCTGACGTTGGCGGTCACCGGATGATCTCCGCGTCGCAGTTGGCCTTGACCCGTCCCATCCGTTTGGTCAGCTCCGGGGTGACGTCCAGGGAGTCGAGCGCGCCGTCGATCATCTGCGCCACCACCCGGGCCTCGCCGTCGACCACGATGGTCGTCTTCTCGAACAGTTGCGGCAACTCCTGGTAGCAGGTGCCGCAGTCGTTGCAGGTCGGCACGTCGGCCGGGTCCAGCCAGATCGGCCGGTCGCCGGCCGGGCCGCCGGCCCCGCCCGATGCCGCCGGGGCGCCGCCGGGGCCGCCCGCCGGTCCGCCGCCGCCCGCGAAGGCGGCGCCGAAGCCGAAGTCCAAACCGGCCGGCGTCGCTTGCGAGGAGCTGGCCAGTTCCGCCATAGCGGCGGCGATCTGGTCGAGCGACGACTCGCGCGACTCGACGGCCGCCTCGTAACGGGCTGTCAGGTCGGCGATTTCCTGGCGGTGGGCGGCGCTCAGCGCCGCGCCGGTCTGGCCGGCCAGGAACTGCAAGGTCTGCCAATAGTGCCGCCGGTCCTCGACCAGGGCGACCACGCCGGGACGGCAGGCCACCCGGATCAGGCGCCGCTTGCGGTCGGTCGCCCAGATAAACGGCGTCTTGCCGGACCGGTCGGCGGCGGCCAGTTCGACGTACTCGGCGATCGGCACGGCATCGTCCACCTCTTCGGGCGCCAAACGGCGGAACTGTTTGGCGAACCGGACCTCGCCGTAGGCGAACTCGGCCGGGGTGATCGGCGTCTGCAACAAGGCCAGCTGGCCGGCGTCGTCGAGGTGCTGGAGGGTCCGCGTGGTCCACAGCCCGCCCGGCTCCGGATTGCCGTCGAGCGAGAACCGCTCCGGCAAGCTGGCGCCGCGTCTGGGATCGTGGACGAATAGCGGCGCCATGCGGGACTCGACGGCCAAACGAGAACGGGCGTTTGAGAGGTCTTCGGCGATCCCGTTCTCGGTGCTACAGGGCGTGTAGACCTCCATCAGCGCGGCGCCGTCGTGGTATTCGAGCATCGACAGGGCGGTCGCCAGGAAATGGGCGTGTAAGGCGGTCGAAACCGAACAGGCGAACACCCGCGGATGGAAAGACGCCAACAAACCGAGTTCTTTGCGCGCCTCGCGCTTGCCGTCGTGGACGCGGCCGAAGCGGGCCAGGTCGGCGTCCTGACCGGTGTACGAGGCGGTCGAGGACTGGCCGCCGGTGTTCGAATAGGAGCCGGTGTTCAGCACAATCGCCTTGATCGGCGTGCCGGCCGCGAGCACCCGCGACATCGCGCCGAAGCCGATGTCGAAGGCCGTGCCGTCGCCGGAGACGGTCATCATGGCGGGCGCCAGGCCGAACTCCTCGGGCGTGAAGTCGCGCCAGGAGATAGTCGCCAGCCGCTTCGGGTCCTTGGCCGGGTCGAAGGCGTCCGCCAGTTCGGCGCGGGCCGCCCGCAACGCCTGGACCTCCGGCACGAGCCCTGAGATCAGGCCCTCCCAGATGCCGGCCGCCAGCGGCTGGGCGTCCTGGAAGAGCGAGTTGACCCAGGGGTCGGTGTAGGGGGTGAACGGCATAGTCGAGGCGTAGACCGAGGAGCAGCCGGTCGAGTTGGCGACCACCGTGGTGGCCGGCCCGCGCCCGGTCGGCCCGCCCTCGTAGAGGTAAAGCCGCGCCTCAAGGGTCCGGATCAGGCCGGCTATGCGTTCGGCCCGGGCCTCGGCGTCGGCTTTCGCCTGGGCTCCGCCGGCCGCCGATGCCGCCTGCACGGCTTCGGCTTTGGCCGCCAGTTCGGCCAGTAGTTGTTCGAGTTCGGCCACATGGGTCTGGCGGCGGGCGTCGCCGACGGCGTGCGACAAAGTTGTCAACAGCCGCAGCGCCGTGACCTCGCCGCAGCCCCGGCAGGCGCCGTGGCCGCCGGTCATGGCGTAATAGGTGTCGTGGTCGAGGAGTAGGCGCTTGATGTCGCCGTCGGGTTCGGCGGCGCCCTGGGTGAAGCGTTTCGGCGTCCCCGGCAGGGTGGTCAGACGCTCGAAGCGGGTCTCCAAGGTGTCGGCCGTCGCCGCCGTCTGGTCGACCGCGACTAGCGCCGCCGGCCCGCAGACGTCGACGCACTGCAGGCAGCCGGTGCACTTCCAGGGGTCGACCACGGCGCTGAACAGGCCGCCGCGACCCGGTTCGGAAGTTTCCACCGAGTCGAAGAACGGCCGCGTGCGGGCCGTCGGGAACTCCGCCAACGCCGACGCGACCTGGTCCAAGACCCGCAGAACGGATTTCTCGCCGAGTTCGGCGGCGGCCCGGCGGGCGGCCTCGGGCAGGTCTTTGAGGGCCGGGTCGGCGCGGTAGGCCTGGCGGATCGAATCGGCCCAGGCGTAAACATGCGGGGCCAACGCCTCGGCCCGGCCGGGGGCCAGCCCGGCCGCCCGGACGCCGTCTTGGAGCAGGTCGACGATCTCGTGGACCTGGTTGGGGATGGCCGTGTCCGGGCAGGCGAGGGCGCACTCGAGACAGCCGGTGCAGACGTCGGGGTTGAAAATCGGGGCGTTGCGCCTGAACACGCCTTTGTCTTTGAGCGCCCCCGAGCCGATCGGCATGAACAGTCCGGCGCCGGGCAGCACCGGCGCCTCGGCGATCGAGCCCTCGCGGAAGGGCCGGGCGGCCAGGTCCTCGTAGTAGTCCGGGTCGAACAGGGCGCTGGAGCGGGATTGGGAC
>JAITKC010000257.1 GCA_031278665.1 Bifidobacteriaceae bacterium
AAGAATTGTCGGTGTCGATGCGTTTGGCCAGAAGAATTGTCGGTGTCGATGCGTTCGACCAGAAGAATTGTCGGTGTCGATACGTTCGACCAGAAGAATTGTCGGTGTCGACGCGAGACAGCGCCGGAATCGTCGTTCTCGATCCGGGTCGGGGCGCGGGCGGCAGCTTCGGGCGGCGGCTCAAGGCCGCCGGCCTGCCAAAGGGACCGCCTGCCCGGCCCACTGGCCTCGAGAGCGCGGCGGTGGCCCAGATCTATTCGATCGACGCTCTCTGACCTGGCATTTTGCTGCCGTCAAGATTACGGCGGGAACCGCTCCCCAAAGGCCCTCAGCTCCGGCGACGCGGGCCGGCCGACGGCATCGGACAGCCTCGCCGTCAAAACCCCAACGAAAGTTGCGTTCTGAGCCGCGCGCCCGCCGAACCCGGCCCGCCCCTCAGGCGCGCCGCGGGCGGGGGGCCGAACGGGCGTCTCGGATCAGGGCCGCGCCGGCCGCCACAAAGATCAGCGCGACCGCCGCAAACAGCACCGTGGCGGCCGTCGAACCGGTCCGCTCGAGGTCGTCTTCGGCCTGGGGCGGCTGGTCGCCGGCCGTCGGCGACGCCGGGTGGGGCTCCGACGCGGTTGCGGAGGACGATGCCGACGGCGGCGCGGTGGCCGTCGGCGGCGAGGCGGACTGGACCGGGGGCCGCGTGGTCGCGTCGGGAACGTCCCATTCCTCGATCACCAGGGTGATTTCGACGCCGCCGTCATGAATTGGGTCACCCGCCGCGGTGGCGGCCGCCGCCGACAGGCTGAGCCCAAGGCTGACCGCAAGCGCCGCCGCGGCGATCCGCCTGGTCCTGCGGCGCGGCCCGGCGGTCATGGCGCGCCCTCTCCGGCGCCGCCCGGCCCTCGAGCGGGGCCCGATTCGGCGGCGCCGGGCGCGCGCCCCGGAACGGCGGCGGGGGCGGCGGCATCGGCGCGGGCGGCGGCATCGGCGGGTGTCGGGGTGGCCTGAGCGGCCTCGCGGCGGCCCTCTTGGCGGGCGCCCTCCAATAGCGCCGCCAACTGTTTGGCGCGCCGGCGTCTGCCCCGCCACCAGGCCACGACCAGCGTCAACGCGGCCGCGAACAGGGCCAACTGGCTCCACGGCACGGCCACGACTGGCAATTTGACGCCGCTCAGGGGGGCCGTCAGACCGGGCTCTTCGACAATCGCCTGGCCGGCGGCCAAGACCTCGACGTCCAAAATCCCCCACGGCCAAACCCGGGCCACTGTCAAAGAGCCGGACCGCGACTCGCCCGGCGCGAACTCTTTGACCGGTTCGCCCACCGCCTCCCCGGCGGTCCCGAACCAGAATCCGACCGTGGCCGAGGGCGACGCGCCCAAGCGCGTGTTTCCGCTGTTGGTGACCGTGTAGTCGATCTGGACTCGGCCGGGGCTAAACGGGTTCCAGGCGCCCAGGTAATTGGCCTGCGCCTCGACTCGCAAAGCCGGATCGAGTTCGCCTAAAACGCGCACCATGACGCGAAAGCCGACCCGGGCCTCAAGGCCGACCCCGGCGCCCGACTCGTCAGTCGAGCTCCTCACCACCGACGCGGCGACTCCGGCCGGATGATCCCCCGGCGTGGCGTTGGCCGGAACCCGCACCGTCAATCGCACGGCTTGGGTGGCGTGCGCCGGGATGGTCACCGAAGCCGGAATGCTGATCCAGGCGCCGGCGTCGACCGACTCCTCAGATGAAGTCAGCATGTTGAATCTGCCTCGCTTGTTGAAGTAGCCGTCGGCGGCTTTCAGACTGAACTCCAGTTCGTGATCCGAGTAATTGCTGACCACCATGAAGTCGCTCGCCTCGGCGCCGGGGTCAAGGCTCAACTCCACCCAGGACCGGCCGTCGGCGTTGCCCTCCGAGTCGCCCGGCCGGACCGACCAGGTCGAACTCGAGCCCTGATCCGATTCGTCCGCCGGGTCTTCAGCCGCCCAGGCGGGCGCCGCCGACAAGAGCGCGAGCGCGGACGCCAACAATCCGGCGGCCGCCAACGTCAAACCTCTCGCCGCCGCCCGCCGCAGCGCCGACACCGCCGGCCGCCAGCCCGGCGCCCCGCGCGACCCCGGCGCCCCGGCGCGCGGTCGCGACGCCGACCGGGCCTGGCCCGGTGGCCGGCGTCGCGACCGCCTCACCGCCACTCGCCTCGTTTACTCGAATAGCGACAGGGTCAGAATCGACGTGTACTTGCCCTCCGCGATACTCGCCGGGGTGTGCAGCACCAATTCCGCCTCGGCGTGCCAGCCCGGCGAGTCCAATTCCTCGTAAGCGTCGACCAGCGCCGAATCTTCGGCCAGGTAAAGCAGGTCGGCGCCATCGGACAAGCCGTCCGAACCCAAGTCGGCCAAAGCGGTCGGAACGTCCTCGCCCACGGAAATCAGCGGCAACCCGGTGTCATCGTCGACCGGCGCGTTGAGCGCCCAAGGCGACCAGCCAAGGTTCGCAGCCGGGATGGTGACCGGTGTCGGGGTTTGGTCGCCGACAAAGTCTTCGGCCTGACCCATCACGTACCAGAACGCGCCGTCCGGTATTTCGTCGCGTGTGTCGGTGACCGTCACAGTCGGCAAAGTGGCCGTGAAGTGAAGCCGCACGTCGCTCGACAACGCTTCGTCCTTGACCAACTCGACCTCGTCATCGGCCACCGACAGCGCCAGCGTGCCGCTCGGCGCCCCCGCCACCTCGAACCACACTTCGACGCCGTCTTCTTCGACCAGGTCTTCCGCCGATGCCGCCTGCCCGACTAGCGCCACCACGCCGGCCGCGAACAGCCCCACCGCCAGTTTCATACTGCGTGCTCTCATGCCTTTTTCCTTCCTGAAAATGATCTAACTGCCATGTCGTTTGATATGCCGGCCAGGGTGTCGCGCCCCTGCGGACGCGACACCCTGGATCTGGGCGTCCGTGGCCTGAGGCCAGCGCGACGCGACCGCTAGCCGCAGCTAAACGCGCTGTAGACGGTGGCGCCGTCGGCCAGCCTGGCCCGGCCGGCCACACCGGCCGAATAGCTGACCGCGCCCGCCGCAACCGAAGTCGCCTTCGTGTTCAACGACACCGAATTGGCCTTGCCCGGAGCCACCGCCAAGTACTCCTTGGCGCCGGTCACAGGGCTGGTCACGGAGACGTCGATGCTCACCGTTCCGATGTTCTTGACCGCCGTCGTCAAGTAGACCTTGCCGGCCAGGCACTTCTGCGAAACCGTCAGCTGAACCTCGGCGGCCAAAGCCAGCCCGGCCCGGGCCGAGTTCAACGCGGTCAGCGCCTGGTTGATGGCGGCCTGCGACGGGGCTTCGGCCGCGAGCACGGTCTGCGCCTGCGACAACGCCGAGGCGAAGGCGTCCCAGTTGGCAGCCTTGTGGTCGGCCTGCTCCAAGACCTGGGCGGCGGCCACCGCCGCCGCCAAAGCGCCGGAGTCGGTGATCGCGCCTTCCAGGCCCAGCCAAGCCTCCGGATCGGAGACCGCGACAGCGGCCAGCTTCTCCGAATAGTCCTGGTTCCAGAGCAGCGGGTTGTGGTTGCGCCGCCACGAGTCGTAGTCGCGCAAGCCCCAGAAGGTGATCCGGTCGATCGAGCTGGCGTACCGCTTGTAGACCGCGAAGTACTCGGCGTAGCGCTGGGCCTGGATCTGCTCCAACTCGGCGCGATTCGCGATCTTGCCGACCCAGTACACCTCGCCGGTCCGGTAATACAGTTCCGAAGCGGTCGGGTCGACCAGATCGCGGTACACGTTCGCGTTGTTGTTATTGGCGCCCTGCGGTTGCGAGTCCCAATTCTGGAAGACGAACAGGTCCAGTTCGCTGGCCGAGATGTCGAAACCGGCGTCGATCAGTTTGATGATGCTGGCCTCGACCGAGGCCTCGCCGGCCGGCGCGCCAGCCTCGACCAGGTCGCCGAAGGCGGTTTGGCCGGCCGGCGCGAAGGCCGGCGTCTGCGCGATGTAGTTGTGGGCCTGCATTCCGATGCCCTCGATCAGTTGACGGGGATCTTCGGGGTGTTCGGCCGCGTACTTCGCGTTGAACTCGGTGGCCATCGCGATCACGGCGTTGACCTTGCCGGACTCGAACAAGTTGAAGTCGTTGTAGTACAGCTTGACGTCCGGGTCGTACTTGCGGGCCAGCACGAAGGCGTCGTAGATGTGGTCGCCGTCCTTCTCCCCGGCTTCCGCGTTGGCGCCGCTCCGGTAGGCGGTCAGCCAGCCGGAGGTGCCGCTGGAGGCGCCGCGCAAGACCGTCCGCCAGTCCTGGGTGGCCGGATCGAAGCTGGCGACCGAGTCTTGGAAAGCCTCGTTGACCACGTCCCAAGAGATCAGTTGGCCGTCGAAGTGCTCGGCCACGGTCTTGATGTAGATCTCCATATTGCGTTTTGCCAGTTCCCTGGTGCCGCCGGTCGCCCCGGAGTAGAAACTGGACGGGGTTTGATCATGCCAGACCAGCACATGGCCGTGAACAGCCATGTCGTTGGCCTGGGCGGTGGCCACCAAAGCGTCCGCCCGCGCGAAGTTGGCGCAAGTCAACACCCCGGCCGCGGAGATGGCCGAGCAAAGCTGGTTCGGCTTCATGTAGTTCTCCGCCGTCAACACGTTGAAGTGCTCGGTCAGCAAGGCCTGGCGGGTCTCGTTGGTGAAGTCGGTCGGCGAGGAGTAGACGTTGCCGACCAGGAACGAATCCGCGTAGGTGTCCTTCAGCCCGTCGATCGGCTGGCGGAACGACGCCGTGATCTCGACGTCGGCCGACGGCATCGCGAACGTCAACGGGTTGGTCCTGGCGCCAAGGTAACCGAGCGCCGGGGCCGTCCAACCGATCCACTGATAACCCTCGGCGGCGCTCGCCGTCAACGCGATGGTCTCGCCCGGCATATAGGCCCCGGACTGGCTGCCGGCCACTTCGCCGCCCTCGCCGGCGGCCACCGTCAACTGGTAGGTGACCGCGTCGAAGCTGAGCGATTGGACGCGCGCCGTGACGGCGCTGCCCTCCGCCCCGAGGACCAGGATCACGTCGTGGACGCCGCTGATCGGTTCGGTCAGCGCCACCAGGGCGGTTTCGGCCGTCGCGCTGGTGGACACCGCGATGGCCGCCGCCGGGTCGCTCACCAGGTGGTCGGCGTCTTGCTGGTCCAAGTAGACGGCGACCGGAATGGACCCGTTGGCGGAGGCGTTCGAGCAGGTCAGCTCCAGGCTGTTCAGCCCGGCGCCGAAGTCGAGGTTCGCGTAGGTCACGGTGGCCTCGGTGTTTCCGCTGGTGGCGGTGGTGGCGCCGGGGATGTCATAAGTCTGGAGGTAGGAGTTCTCCAGGCTGATTCCCTTGTTGGTGTAGGCGCCCATGACGTCGGCATAAGTGTGGGCCGGGATCACGGAGGTGGCGTCGACGTGGTAGGAGTCGTCCTTGGAGACTTTGCCCGTGAAGGTGTAGATCGAGTTCGCGGCGATCGTCAGGGGCTGGGCCAGGTCGACCGCCGTCGGCGCGTCGTCGACCACGTTGACCTCGGCGTCGGTCAGGTACTGCTGCGCGCCGGTGACGTTGTAGCCGGGGAACGCCAGGGAGACAGTTTGCTCGGTGGCGCCGTTGGCCGCGACGATGGCGAAGTCGTGGCTGCCGTCAGCGTTCGCCTCCGGGTTGATGAACGCGGTGGTCACCAGGTCGCTCGGGTTGCCGCTGCCGGTGTCGGCGCCGCTGGCGAAGTCGCGCTGGTCGTGGTTGACCCGCTTCCAGCCGGGCCGGACGAACTTCGAGTAGTGGCCCAGCGCGTAGGCGGTCCGCGAGATCTCGTAGTCGCCGGTGAACTCGCCGCTGATGACGCCGGTGTTGTTGTTGCCGGAGGTGGAGTTGACCAAATAGATCAGGTTCTCGGCGCTGACCGTCCGGGTGGTTCCGGCGCTCGAGTTGGATAGCTTCTTATAGCCGAACGCCCACCAGTGGCCGGTGGCGCTCATTTCGGCGATGCCGAGTTGGCGCCCCCAATATTGCGCCCAGGCGACGCCGGTCGTCATGGTGTTGGCCTGGGAGGACATCAGGGAAATCTCGGTCAGCCAGATCTGCTGGTCGTTCTGCTGGGCCCGGGCCTTGCTCTCCGCCAGGACTGTGCCGCCTTGGGCGCGGTTCCAGCCATAAGAGTGGAACGCCTGGTCGTCCAGGTATTGGAGGGCGTCGGGATCGCGGAACACGCCGGTCCCGCGGCCCTCGCCGCTGGCGGCGCCGCCGGTGAAGATGTTGAGGTTGTAGCTCATCGGCTCGACGCCTTGGAGTTTGGTGGTGATACCGCGCTCGACGAATTCGGCGCCGATGATCTTCAAGATGTCGGCGTAGGTGCCGGCGTCCCAATAGGACGACGAGTAGTTGCCGGAGTGGTTCGGCTCGTTGGACAGCGAGAACCCGTACAGCGGGATGCCGTAGACCTTTTCATAGCCTTGGACCATGTCCGCCACGTAATCCGCCAGCTCTTCGTACATCTCTGGCGCGACTCGGCCGTCGTAAGTGTGCGAGCCGGCCTCTTTGAGCCACAGCGCCGGGCTCCACATGGCGGTGACGAACTTGATCTCGTCGCCGTTGGCGTCGGCGTAATCTTGGGCGCTCTTCATCGCCCAGACCTGGCCGCGGTCGACCGGTGACTGGGTGAAGCCCCATTTGGCGAAGTCGGCGTCGGAGCTGAGGGTGTCCTCGCCGCCTTCGCGCGGGTAATCTTCGGAGTCGAAGAACCAGCGATAGTTGTCGCCGTCGAAGTTGGAAACCCCGTCTTCGTCGAATGTGCTTTCGACTTCTTCAGCCTCTGCCGCGGTCTTGAACGATGGCGTGGGGCCGTCGAACCAGAACCCGTAAGTGCTCCAGCGGTAGTCGCCGATGTCCGGTTGGTCGCCCAACAT
>JAITKC010000033.1 GCA_031278665.1 Bifidobacteriaceae bacterium
GCCAACGGCAACAAGGCGATTCTGGCGCTGATCCGGGGCGCCCTGCCGGAGTTGCGGCCTTCTGAACGGCGCGTCGCCAGGCTGGTGCTGGAGGACCCGGAGGCGGTCGCGCACCTGTCGGTGGCGGAGGTCGCGCGCCGCTCGGACACCTCCGGCACGTCGGTGGTGCGCTTCACCCACGCGATGGGCTTCGACCACTACCGCGACCTGCGCATCGCGATCGCCAACGACGCCATGCGGGAGACCTACGACGCCGCCGGCGCGCCCTTCGCGGCCGGCGACATCGGGCGTAACGACTCGCTGGCCCAGATCGTGCGCAAGGTGTCCTATTCGGAGACGCGCTCGATCGCGGACACCGCCCTGGTGCTCGACACCGACAAGTTGGCCGAAGCCGTCCGCTTGGTCTCCGAGGCGCCCAGAGTCGACATTTTCGGGGTCGGCGCCAGCTCGATTGTCGGGTTGGACTTGCAGCAGAAACTGGTGCGCGTCGGCAAGCCGGCGCTGGCCTGGGCCGACGCTCACGGCGCCCTGACCGCGGCGGCGACCCTCGGCGAAGGCTGCGTGGCGATCGGCGTGTCGCACAGCGGCGCCACGGCCGGGCCGGTGGAGTTCTTGGAGACGGCCCGCGAGCGCGGCGCCAAGACGATAGCGGTCACCAACCACGGGGCCTCGGCGGTGGCCCGCGCGGCCGATGTGGTGTTGACGACCGCGGCGCGCGAGACCACCTTCCGATCCGGCGCGCTGGGCAGCCGGATAGCCCAGCTCTTGGTGCTCGATTGCTTATTCGTCGGCGTCGCGCGGTCCGACTACGACCGTTCGATGACCGCGTTGCGCGACACCTACGGAGCGGTGCGCCGCCTCGGCGCCGGCTGAGCGCCCAGGCGCCGGCCGCCGTTACCGAACTGCAACGGAACAATATTGCACGATTTGCGTCGCGCTTGTATCTTTGTCACACTATCGAGAAAGCGCGACCCGCCGACGCCCGGCGGCGTCCTGGACTCAACGTGGAGGCTTAACATGAAAACTCGCTCAATCGCGAAGCGCGCCGCCGGGGCGGCGGCGGCTGTGGCCGCGCTGGCGCTACTGGCCGGCTGCGGCGGCGCCGAGACACCTTCCGGCGACCAATCGACCGGCGCGGCCGGCTCGCCCGGCGCGGCCGACCCCGCCGGAGGCGCGCTGGTGGTCGGTGTGACCAGCGACGTGGACACCCTGTTCCCCTGGAAGGCGACGCAATTTAACACCGTCAACGTGATGCAGGTCATATACGGGACCCTGACCGAGTTCGATCAGGACCTCAATGTGGCGCCGGGCATCGCCGAGTCCTGGGAGATCTCGGACGACCGCCTGACCCTGACCTTCCACCTGCGCCAAGGCGTGAAGTTCGCCGACGGCTCCGACTGCGACTCCGCGGACGTCAAGTTCTCGCTCGACAAGATCGCCGACGAGGCGACGGCCGCCGTCGCCCGCGCCCAGCTCAGTTCGATCGCCTCGGTCGCTGCGCCCGACGCCGCCACCGTGGTCCTGAACCTGACCAGCCCCGACGCGGGCCTGGTGAGCAGTTTGGCGAGTATCAACGTGGCCATCTTGTCGAGCGACGACACCGAGGAGGCGCTGAACGAGACGCCCAACGGCACCGGCCCGTTCAAACTCAAGGAACGCAAGCCAAGCCAGTCTCTGACCCTCGAGCGCAACGGCAATTACTGGGGCGACCCGGCCAAACTCGACACTGTCGAGTTCCGCGTCATACCGGATGAGACCTCGATTGTCACGGCGATGCAGTCCGGCAACGTCCACCTGGCCGTCTTCGACGACCCGCTGGTCGCCGAGAGCGCCGAGACCTCGGCCAACGCCGTTATCCAGGAACAGGCCCAACTCGCCTATCACGTTCTCCAGCTCAACGCCACGAAGGGCGAGTTGACAGACGTCAACGTCCGCCTGGCCATCCAATGCGCCATCGACCGCCAGCAGGTCCTGGACGCCGCCGCCCTGGGCGAAGGCGCCATCACGGGCCCGATCACCTCGCCGGCCTTCCGCTCCGACCCGTCGGCCCGGCCCTGCCCCGACCGCGACCTCGACAAAGCCGCCGAATACCTGGCCAAAGCCGGCAAGGCCGACGGCATCAAGCTCAAGGTGATGGTCTCCCAGGGCGAATACGCGACCAGCGTCAACGAGGCCCAAAGCATCCAGGCCCAACTGGCGGACGCCAAGATCGAAGTCGAACTCGAAGTCCTCGAGTCGGGCGCCTACGTGGACCGCTGGCTGGCCGCCGACTTCGACGCGGCGGTGGCCCTGAACGGCGGGCGCCCCGACCCGGACCAGGCCTATTCGCGCTACTTCACATCGACCGGCAACCTCAACGCGGTCGCCGGCTTCTCCTCGCCCGAACTGGACCGGCTGTTCGCCGAGGGCCGTTCATCGGCCAGTAAAGAAGAGCGCGAGTCGATCTACACCGAGATCTCGTCCATCCTTGAGGACAACGCCGCTTGGGTTTGGCTGTTCACCAGCTACACCTACACGGCCACCACCGCCGATGTGAGCGGCTACGTTCCGATGGCCAACGACTCGATGCAGTACCTCCGGACCACGGCGCTAGGCTGATCCAACTCAGGCGGCTCAAGCGAGACCGCCGGAGCCGGCCCGGGCGGGCTGTTGACAAGACCTCGCCCGGTCCGGCCCGGCGGGCGCGCCGGCCGGCGAAACGGCGAAAGAGACCATATGCTCACCCGGGTCCTCCACTCATCGATCACCAGGCGGTTCGTCACCGCGCTGGGCACGCTATTCGGCGTCGCGGTCTTGGTGTTCGCGATGCTCCGGGCCATCCCCGGCGACCAGGTAACAGCCCAATTCGGGATTGAATCGGGGGCGCTGACAGCCGCCCAGCGGGCTTCGCTCGAATCGTATTACGGGTTGGACCAGCCGCTATTCGTCCAGTTCTTCAGTTGGCTGGGAAATGTCTTGACCGGCAATCAGGGCTTTTCGGCCCGCTCCCACATGTCGGTCGCGGAATTGACGGCCCTGTCGCTGCCGGTGACAATCGAGTTGGCAATCATCACCATCGTGTTCTCGTTGCTGTTGGGCGTCCCGTTGGGCATGCTCTCCGCCTCCAAGCCGAATTCGGCGCGCGACGCGTTCGGCCAGGTGATCGCCTTGGCCGGGCTCTCAATTCCGGCCTTCCTGCTCGGCTCGTCGGTGATGGCCTGGGCGGCCTCGTCGTGGGGCGAGAATCCGAACGGCCAGGCGTTCGCCCAATTGGCCGAGAACCCCGGCCTGAATCTGCGCCAAATGATCCTGCCGGCGGCGGTGCTGGCGTTCGGGATAGCCGCGCCGATTATGCGCACCACCCGAACCGCCGTCCTCGACGTGCGGTCGAAGGATTTCATCCGCACGGCTCGCGCCAAAGGGCTTGCCCCCAGGCGCATTCAATTCCGGCACGTTTTGACCAACGCCTTGGTGCCCATCACCACTATGACCGGCCTCCAATTCGGGTATTTGTTAGGCGGCGCGATCGTGATCGAGCAGGTCTTCTCATTGCCGGGGATAGGCCGGCAGGTGTTGGTCGGGATAGAGCAAAAGGAATACGCCGTGGTGCAGTCCACAATTCTGATAATCGCCGTTTGTTTTGTGCTGGTGAATCTCTTGACGGACATTCTTTACCGGGTTATCGATCCCAGGGTGCGCGCCCTATGAGCGCCGCCTCCTCCGCTCCGCCGCCGATGCCGACCGCCCCGGAACCAGCGCCGCCGGGAAAGCCCCGGCCGCCGGACCAAACCGAGTCAGGAGCGCCTCAGGCGCCCGCCCGCCGGCGGCCCGCCCGCGACGGCCTGCGGCTGCTGTTGCGCTCACGGGCCGGAGTTGTCGGACTGGCGATTGTGACAGTGGTCGTGGCGGTCTGCCTGGCCAGTGTCTTCGGCTGGCTGGCCCACGAGCCAAACGCCCAGGACCCGCTGTCCCGCCTGCAGGCGCCGGACGGCGAACATTGGTTCGGAACCGACCGCTTCGGCCGCGACGTGTTCGCCAGAGTGGCCGCCGGTCTGCTGAACTCGTCGCTGATCGCGCTGGTGGCGGTGGCGTTCTCGGCCGTGGTGGGGACCGTCGCCGGGGTGGCCGCCGGGTTTTTCCGGGGCGCCGCCGATGCCGCCGTGTCGGGGGTGACCAACGTGCTGTTCGCCTTCCCGCCGCTGCTGTTGGCGTTGGCGTTGGCGTCGGTGCTGACCCGGAATTGGTTCACGGTGGCGGTGGCGATCGCCGTGGTCTACACGCCGATTTTCATCCGTGTGACGCGCGGGCCGGTGTTGTCCTTGCGGGAGATCGAGTTCGTCCGCGCCGCCCGCGCGGCCGGCCGGACCGCTCCGGCGATCATGTTCCGGCACATCTTGCCGAATATCACGTCGATTGTGATAGTCCAGATCACTCTGTCGCTGTCATGGGCGGTGCTGACCGAGGCCTCGCTCAGTTTCCTCGGTCTGGGAACCCCTCCCCCGGCGCCGTCGCTCGGTTCGATGATCTACGAGGCCCGGACGCTGGTGAACATCGCCCCGTGGACTATGATCGCGCCCGGCCTGGTGATGATCGCGCTGGTCGTGGGCCTAAATCTGTTGGGCGATGGCGTCCGCGACGCCCTCGACCCGCAAGGCCGGGGAAGGCGTTAGGACGATGGCGACAAACACTTCCGCGCCCCGATCGGGCGCGCAAACCCAGCCCGGCCGCGGGCCCCAATCCGACCGCCTCGCCGCGCCGGCCGGCGAACGGTTGTCGTCGCTGGTCACCGAGGCCGCCGACCCCCGCCTGGCCGAACTCGACACGATGTCGGTGGCCCAACTGGCGGAGATTATGAACGATGCCGACCGTTCGGTCCCGGACGCCGTCCGCGACAGTTTGCCGGCCATCTCCCAGGCGATCGAGGCGGTGGCCGAACGCATGCGGCGCGGCGGACGGCTTGTCTACGTGGGCGCCGGCACGCCGGGGCGCCTCGCGGTGGTCGACGCGTCGGAATGCCCGCCGACTTTCTCGACGCCGCCCGATCAGGTCACGGCGGTGATCGCGGGCGGACCGGAGGCGTTCACCGCCGCCCAGGAGGGGGCCGAAGACGATCCCGACGCCGCGGTCGCGGCGATCGCGGACCTGGAGGTGGGGCCGCGCGACGCCGTGGTCGGCATCGCCTCCAGCGGCCGCACCCCGTTCGTGGTGGCGGCTGTGAGCGAGGCGCGGCGGCGCGGCGCCCTGACGGTGGGGCTGTCTTGTGTGCCGGACGCGGCTCTCAGCCGACTCGCGGACTACCCGATCGAGGTGGCTGTCGGGCCGGAGGTCATCACCGGTTCGACCCGGCTGAAGGCCGGCACTGCCCAGAAGTTGATTCTGAACATGTTCTCGACTATTTCGATGGTGCGGCTGGGCAAGACTTACGGCTCGCTGATGGTCGACGTCAAGGCGACCAACCACAAACTCAGAGAGCGCGCCATCAGGATTGTCGCGGAGGTCGCGGCGGTTGATCGCGCCACCGCCGTCGCCGCCCTCGACGCGACCGGATACCGGCCCAAGCCGGCGGCGGTGATGCTGGTCAGAGGCGTGAGCTTAGAGGAGGCCGAGCGCCGCCTGGAACGGGCCGAAGGCCAGCTGCGACTGGCTCTGGAGGAGGGGCGATGAGGGTCTTGGGATTGATTTCGGGCACCTCGCATGACGCGATCGACGCCGCCGTCGTCGATTTTTGGGGCGACGGCGACCTGCTTCATGGGCGGTTGGCGCTGGCGGAGGATTTCGCCTATCCCGCCGAACTGCGCGCCCGGCTGGCGGCGGCGCTGCCACCGGCGGCGACCACTTTGGCGGAGGTCTGCGCTTTAGACACGCTGATCGGCCAGACTTTCGCGACCGCCGCCCAGGCGATGGCGCGGGCCGCCGGCCCCCTGGACGCGATCTGCTCGCATGGCCAGACCATGTACCACTGGGTCGACGGCGGCCGGGCGCTGGGCAGTTTCCAAATTGGCCAACCGGCTTGGATCGCCGAGGCGACCGGCGTCCCGGTGGTGGCGGACATCCGAATGCGCGACATCGCCGCCGGCGGCCAAGGCGCCCCGCTGGCCGCGTTGATCGACGCCCTGGTCTTGGCCGACGCCGAAGCCGGCGGCGACAGCGAAGCCGACGGCGAAGCCGAAGCCGACGGCGGCGGCCTGGCGGCGGCGCTCAACTTGGGCGGGATCGCCAATGTGACCCTGGTCGGCGGCGAAACCGTGCAGGCTTATGACACCGGCCCGGCGAACGCCTTGATCGACGCCGTCGTCGCCCGCCTGGAACTCGATCCGGCCGGATTCGACCGCGACGGGCGGATCGCCGCCTCAGGCCGCCTTGAGCCGCGGCTGTTGGACAGTTTGCTGGCCGACCCTTATTACAAATTGCCGCCGCCCAAGTCGACCGGCAAGGAACTGTTCAATTTCGCCTACCTGGAGCGCGCCCAGGCCGAGGCCCTCGGGCCCGACGCCAGACTAAACGCCGCCGACCTGGTCGCGACCGTCACAGAGCTGACCGCCCGCACGGTCGCGGACGCGATCCGCCCGGCCGGCGTCCGCCGGGTGTTGGCGTCCGGCGGCGGCGCCCGCAACGGCCACCTGATGCGGCGGCTGGCGGACCTGCTGGCCCCCGCCGCCGTCCTGACGACTGACGCAGTCGGCCTGCCAGCCGACTCGAAAGAGGCCGTCTTGATGGCGCTGATCGGCTATTTCACCATGCGCGGCCTGCCGGCGACGATCGGTTCGGCGACCGGCGGACGCCACCCGAGCGTCCTCGGCGCGATCACCCCGGGGGCCGGCCCGCTCCTCGTCCAGCCGCCCGCGCGCCGGCCGCGACGTCTGCGCTTCGAACCGCCTTTAACCGCCCGGCGGTCGCCTCGCCCCAAAGTTCATCTCTCCGCCGATGCCGCCGCAGTCGCCGATGCCGATGTCGCCGATGCCGATGCCGCCGCAGTCGCCGGGGCCGCCGGGGCCATTCGGGTGCGGCGCGCGGCGCCGGCCGACCAAGCCGGGGCCGCCGCCGTGTTCTTGGAATGCTGGAACGAGAGCTACCGGGCGTTCATGTCGCCCCGCCAGCTCGCCCAAATCAACCAGGCAAGCGCCGACGAACTGTGGGAACGCAGTTTTGCCAGGCCGGGGCGGACGATTTTAGTGGCGGCGGCCGACGCCGGCCCGGTGGTCGGGGTGGTGACGGCGTCGATCGACCCGGCCGATCCCGGCCGCGGCCTGATCCACTCGCTTTACGTCTCGCCGCGCAGCCAAGGCCAGGGGTTGGGACGCCGGCTCTTGGCGGCGGCCCGCGCGGCGCTGGCCGAAGGCGGGGCCGTCGAAGTCTCGCTCCATGTTCTGGCGGACAACGCGCAAGCGGTCGCGTTCTACCGCCGCGTCGGCTTCGCCCCGGATGGGCGCCGGCCGGCGGACGAGTTCGGCCTGCCCGTGCTGAGCCTGAGCCAACCCCTCAACGCGCCAGAGGCCGACGCGGCCGGCGGCCAGACCGCGACCGCATGCGGGCGAGCCGACGCGGGGACGGCCGACACGGCATCGGGCGCGGCCGGGCGAATGGCCGAAGCGGCGGCGCTGGCCGTCAAAGACTTGCTCGGCGACGGCTGCGGAGCGGTTGTCGCGGTCCGCTGGAAGACGGCGCGAGCGGTCTTCGGCGTAGGCGGCGCGAACTTGGCCGGGCAGCCGGTGACGCGGCGCGCGGCGTTCGACTTGGCGTCGGTGTCGAAAGTGCTCGGGACCGCCAGCGCGCTGATGGCGCTGGCCGGCGCGGGCGAGTTGGACCTCGACGACGAACTCGAGCGGTTCGGCGCGGCAGACGGCGCGCACCGGGGAACCACACTGCGCCACCTGTTGACGCACCGCGCCGGGCTGTGGGAATGGCAGCCGCTTTATCTGGCCGGCGGCGATCCGTTCGCCCTAATCGCCCGGCTGGGGCCGCGCCACGGCCTCGACCAGGGCCGCCACTACTCCGATCTGGGATTCATGTTGTTGGGGCGGGTGATTGAGACGGTCACCGGCTGGCGGCTCGACCAGGCGGTGTCGGCGCTGGTCACCGAGCCGCTGGGGCTTGGGCGAACCGGTTATGGGCCGGTCGGCGGATTCGTCGCCGCCAGCGGCCGGGCGGACCGGGCGGAGCGCGCGATGGTCGCGACCGGGGAGCCCTACCCGGTGGCCTTCGCGGATCGCGGATTCGCCTGGCGAACGGGCGAGACAATTGGCCAGGCCAACGACTGCAACGCCTATCACGCCTTCGACGGCGTCGCCGGACATGCCGGCCTGTTCTCGACCGCCGACGACCTGCTGACGTTCATCGCCGCGCTGACCGGCCCGGAACTGGGCGAACGCTGGCCCGGAGCCGACGCCTTTTTCGCCGCCGGTTCGGGCGGCGGTTCGGGCGGCGGTTCGGGCGGCGGACACGACGCCGGACAGGGCTTGGGATGGCGCCTGGCGCAAACGCCGCCGGCGTTCGCGAGCCGGCGCGGCCCGGACCGGCGCGGCGCCGACGGCCCGCCTCCCGCGCCATTCGCCTACCACCTCGGATTCACCGGCTGCGGGCTCGGATTTGCGACGGACACCGGCGACGGGATCGCGATGCTGACCAACCGGTTACTGGCCGATCCGCCGTGGCCGGACACCGACGCGCTCTGGGACGCCTGTCTGGCCGGCGCCCGGCGCGGATTGGAGGCCTGCGATGGCTGAGCCATTGTTGCGAATCGAAAACCTTTCGATCGAGTTTCAGGTCGGCGCCGAACGCGTCGCGGCGGTCAAGGATCTGTCGCTTGCGATCGCCGACGGCCAGACTGTGGCGCTGGTCGGCGAGTCCGGTTCGGGCAAGACCACGGCCTCCTCGGCGATCAACCGGCTGCTGCCGGAGAACGGCTTCATCACGGCCGGCCGGATCTTTTTGGACGGACGCGACCTGGCCGAGGTGCCGGAAGGCGAGATGGTCCGGCT
>JAITKC010000150.1 GCA_031278665.1 Bifidobacteriaceae bacterium
GCCGCCGGCTCGGCCGCGCCCTCGTCGCCGGCGGCATAGCCCTCATCCCAGGCGGGATAAACCAGGACCGTCACGGCGATCTGGTCGCCGAGGCCGATCCCCAGGCGCTCGGCCAGCGACTTGGCCAACGAGGCCTCGTCGGCGCCCTGGGGCTGGCGTCCCTGGCCAACCGGCCAGGTGGCCAGGCCGGTGTCGGTCGAAGTGGCCCGAAACTCGGTCAACTCGGACCGATCGCCCGCATCCACCTGGGCGGCGACCACCATAACCGACTGGAAGGCCCGCCGAACCCCGTCGATGGCGGCGGCGTCATCGGCGGCCGTCGGCGGCAGATACTGGATGTCGTAGAAGTCCGCCCGGCCGACCACCAAATCGGCGCCGGCGTAGGGCTCGGCCATTATGTTCTCGATCGTCCGGTCCATCACCGTCGAGCCGGCCATGGCGGCGGCGATGAAGGCGGTGGCGACCACAATCGACATCGCGCCGCCGACCGCTTGGCGCAAGGACATGCGCAATTGGCGCAGTGTGAAACGAAGCATCGGTTCGGCTCAGACGTTCACCAGGGTGGTCAACTCGTCCAGCGCCGCCAGCACGGCCTCTTTGCTGGGGTGCAGGATTTCGCCGGCCAGGCGGCCGTCCGCCAACAGGATCACCCGTTCGGCGTAGGCGGCGGCGGCCGGGTCGTGTGTCACCATGACGACCGATTGGCCGAGTTCGCGAACCGAGCGGCGCAGGAAGCTGAGGACCTCGAAACCGGAGCGGGTGTCGAGGTTGCCGGTCGGCTCGTCGGCGAAGATCACGTCGGGCCGGGTGATCAGGCCGCGGGCGAGGGCGACTCGCTGGCGCTGGCCGCCCGACATCTCGCTCGGCCGGTGGTTCAAGCGGTCGCGCAGGGCGAGGGTGTCGACCACCGTGTCCCACCATTCGCGGTCCAATTTGTCGCCGGCCAGGTCGAGGGGGAGGCGGATGTTCTGGGCCGCGGTCAACATTGGCAACAAGTTGAAGGCCTGGAAGACGAATCCGACGTGGGTGCGCCGCCAGGCGGTCAACTCGTTGTCGCCCAATCCGGTCAGGTCCTTGCCGCCGAGTTGAACCGAGCCGCTAGTCGGCGCGTCAAGGCCGGCCAGCAAGTTCAACAAAGTCGACTTGCCGGAGCCGGACGGGCCCATAATGGCCGTGAAACAGGCGGCGGCGAAATCGACGTCGACCGAGTCCAAGGCCAGGACCCTGGCCTCGCCGGCCCCGTAGACCTTGGTCAGTTTGCGGGCGGCGACCGCCGGTTTGCTCAACTCCATGCCGCAGAAGTTACCGTCCGATCCTGCGAAGCGGGTCATGCCGCGGTCGACGCCGGCGGTCATCCCGTGGTAGGAGCGTCGCGCCGCCGTCGCATCGGCCGTCGCGCCGCCGTCGCATCGGCCGCTGGGTCGGCCGTCACGAGTAGCGCTGGACCAAGCCGCCCCGGTAGGCCGCCACCACCGCCTGAACGCGGTCGCGCGCCTCCAGTTTCATCAAAATGCGCCCGACATGCGTCTTGACCGTGGTCTCGGCGACGTGCAAGGCGCCGGCGATCTCCTGGTTCGACAGCCCTTGGGCCATTTGGACCAGCACCTCGACTTCGCGTTCGGTCAGATCGTCAAAGGCGGCGATGTCGCGCGGGTCCGGCGGGGTGGCGGCGGCGACCGAGGCGATCAGGCGCTTGGTCGGGGCCGGCGCGATCACGGCGTCGCCGGCCTGGACTGTGCGAATGGCGGCCAGCATGTCGTCCGGCGGGGTGTCTTTGAGCAGGAAGCCGCTGGCCCCGGCGCGGATCGCCGCCATCAGGTACTCGTCGAGGTCGAAAGTGGTCAAGATGATCACCTTCGGCGGGGGTTTGACCAGTTTGATGATCTGCTCGGTGGCGGCGATCCCGTCCATTCCCGGCATCCGCACGTCCATCAGCACAATGTCGGTGGGGCGGGCGAGGGCGGCGCGCAAGGCGCCGTGGCCGTCGCCGGCCTGGCCGACCACCGTCATGTCGGCCTGCGAGTCGATCACCATGGCGAAGCCCGAACGGACCAGCTCCTGGTCATCTACCACCAGCACCCGAATAGGTTCCATACTGTGTTGTCTCCTTTCTTTGCCCCGGCCGGGGCTGCCAGGTCGGGGCCGATCCGGGGCCGCCCGGGGCCGCCGGAAGCAACCCCAAGGCACGTTCGGCCGGTATCGGCACCGAAACGGCGACGGTGAAGCCGCCGGCCGGACCCGGCCCGGCTTGGAAGCTGCCACCCAGCATCTCGGCTCGTTCGCGCATCCCGACCAAACCGTGGCCGGAACCGTCGCCGGTGGCCGCGGCGCCGCGCCCGTCATCGGACACCGTGATGGCGACATAGTTGCCGGACCACCGCTCGGTGACCGTCACCGCGACCTTCGGGCCGGCGTGTTTGAGGGCGTTGGTGAGCGCCTCCTGCGCCACCCGGTAGAGCGTCGCGCCCACCCCGGGCGGCAGGTTGCGCGGCGTTCCGACCCTCACCAAAGTCACGTCCAGACCGGTCGAGCGGGTCTCGTCGACCAACTGCTCGAGGTCTTTGACGTGGGCGGTCGGCTCAAGTTGGGCGGTTTGGTCGGCCGGGCCGTCGCGCAGCACCCGGACGATGCCGCGCATGTCGGTGAGCGCGTCGCGGCCGGTTTGGGCGATCGCCTCGAGCGCCCGAATGGCCGCGTCCGGGTTGGCGGCCGCGGCGTAACGGCCGCCGTCGGCCTGGGCGATCATGACCGACAGCGAGTGCCCGACGATGTCGTGCATTTCGCGCGAGAGCCGGGTCCGTTCCTCGGTTAACTCGTGTTGGGCGTCGAGCATCTTGGAATGGGCTTGGCTGGCCGCCCAGGCGTCGCGCGAGCGCTGGCTGGCCTCCATTCCGCGCGACAGCAACCCCATGCCCAAGAACAGCCCGGCCGCCAGCCAGACCGGGAAGGCCAACAACAACGCCTACGACCACGACGCCGTCCACACCGTCCAGCCGAACGGTTTGAACAGTCCGACCAGCCAGCGAATGTGCAATGGGGCCATCGCCGCGTAGGCGGCCGCCAACAATCCGCCCAAGGCGCCGCCGACGGCGCCGGTGACCACCCAACGCGGCGCCGAATAGCGCGCCACCGCCCACAACGGCACCCCGACCAATAGGTAAACCGGCAGGTCGATGCCCAAGTGGTTGACCAGCGACCAGGCGGCGGCGAGCCAGGCGAGGACGGCGCTGGTGACCGGCAGGCTGCCGGCGGCGATGGCGCTGACGCTCAGGGCCAGACCGCAGACGATTGTCGGCGAACTCGGCCCGGCGGCCAGCGACAAGATGGCGCCGATCCCGCCCAGCGCCACCAGCGCCGGCGTCGGCGGGCGCAAGCGCGTCCGGGCGGCGCGTTTGCGCCCCGCGGACTGGCGCGGCCGGCGGCGGTCGCGCGGCGGGCTGGAATGTTCCGGCGGTTCGGTTATGGCCGGCGGGGGGTGGTAGGCGGGTCGGCTCGGCGCGCCGGGCGGACGGGCCGGCGGAGGGGCCGGCGGACGGGCGGGCGCGGGGGCGGGCGCGGAGGCGACCGGGTCAACCCGTTGGTCGCCGCGCTTGGTCACAAGATCACCCTATTGCGCGATCGGCCGGCCGGAGGTCGTCCGCCGCGTCGAGCCGCCGACTGGTCCGCCCTGGCGCAGGCCGGGCCGGCCAAGTCTTACGATTGAAGCCATGGCCAGCGAGGATATTCCGGCGCAGTTGCGCGCCCTGGGTCGCACCTTCGAGTCGATCAAGCAGGTCAGCGACCCTGAGGCGATTGGGGCGCGGATCGCGCGACTGTCCGCCGAAGTGGCCGAGCCGGGGCTGTGGGACCAGCCGGACAAGGCCCAGAAGAAGACCGCGCGCCTTTCCCACGCCCAGGGCGAACTGGAGAAACTGGAGGCGATGGGCGCCCGGCTGGACGATTTGGGCGTCTTATTCGAGATGGCCGAGGAGGCCGGCGACGCCGAGGCGCTGGCGGAGGTCCGCCTGGAGTTGGCGGCGGCCCGGGCGTCGCTGGCCGACATGGAGATCAGGACTTTGCTGAACGGCGAATACGACGAGCGCTTCGCGGTGGTGACGATCCGCTCGGGGGCGGGCGGGGTGGACGCCGCCGACTTCGCCGAGATGCTGGCGCGCATGTATCTGCGCTGGGCCGAGCGCCACGCCTTCCCGGTCAAGGTGCTGAACACCTCCTATGCCGAGGAGGCCGGCCTGAAATCGCTGACCTTCGAGGTCTCGGCCCCTTACGCCTACGGCAATTTGTCGGTCGAGGGCGGAACCCACCGGTTGGTCCGAATATCGCCGTTTGACAACCAGGGCCGGCGTCACACGTCTTTCGCGGCGGTCGAGGTCATCCCCTTGATCGAGGACACCGACCACATCGACATCCCCGAATCCGACATCAAAGTCGACGTCTTCCGCTCATCCGGCCCCGGCGGGCAGTCTGTCAACACCACCGATTCGGCGGTCCGGATGACCCACTTGCCGACCGGGATCGTGGTGTCTATGCAGGACGAGAAGTCGCAGTTGCAAAACCGCGCCGCCGCCTACCGGGTCCTCCAGTCCCGCCTGCTGGTGCTGCGCCGAGCCGAGGAGGCGGCCAAGAAGAAGGAGTTGGCCGGGGTCATCAAGGCGTCCTGGGGCGACCAAATGCGTTCCTATGTGTTGCACCCGTACCAGATGGTCAAAGATCTCAGAACCGACCACGAGGTTGGCAACACCGCGGCCGTCTTCGACGGCGACATCGACGGCTTCATCGACGCCGGCATCCGCTGGCGCCGCCGCCAGGAACGGGCCGGCGCCGCCGGCTGACCGCCGGGCCACCCCGGGGCGACTCCGGCCCGGGCGGCGGTCAGAGCCGCCCCCGGGCGGCGGTCAGAGCCGCCCGATCGAGGCGAACGACGCGCCGGCCAGCCGGGCCAGGTCGCGCGGGTCGAGTCTGACGTCGAGGCCGCGGGCGCCGGCCGAAACCAGCACCTGGTCCAAGTGCTGGGCCGACGAGTCGATCAAAGTCGGATGCCGGTTTCGCTGGCCGAGCGGCGAGATGCCGCCGACGACGTAGCCGGTGGCGCGCTCGGCCTCGGTCACCGCCGCCAGGGCCGCTCGCTTGCCGCCGGCCGCCCTGGCCAGGGCCTTGAAGTCGAGGTTGCGGGAGACCGGGATGACGACGCACCAAAGCTGGTCGTCGATTTTGACCATCAGGGTCTTGAAGATCGTGTCCGGATCGGCGCCCAGCGCGCGGGCCGCCGCCAGGCCGTAGCCCTCGCTCAGGGCGGCCGGGAGGCGGTCGGGCTTGAACCGTTCAAGTTTGTATTGGACGCCGGAGTGCTCCAGGAGCATCAGCGCCGGCGTGGCCTTGCGGCTGACGGCCGGGACGCTCGGCCGGCTGGCTTCAGCGCCCTCCCGCGGGTTCGTCGCCAAGCGCGTTCAACTCCTCCCACTCTTGGATCAGACTTGAGTCAACGTCCCGGATAATAGCCCCCAACCACCGCGTTACAACAGTCAGGCGTTCGCGCGCCGCCGGCGGGGCCGAACGGGTCAGCGTCCGGTAGGCGTCCGAGAGGTAGCGCGCCACCACCCCTTCGGCGCTGGCCAGGCCGTAGCGGGAGACGAATTCGGCGAAAGTTTGGGCGTGCTCGAACATTTCGCGGACCACCGATTTGGGTGTCAACTCGAAGTCGTCGACCCAGGGGTGCCCGCGGCGGTAGAGCGCCAGCGCCGCGTCTAGAAACTCCTCCAGCGGTTTGGGGTGGGAGACCTCGTCGAGCGCGTTCATGCGGTCGAAGTAGTCCCAGCCCTCGGCCTTCATCCGGGCCAGCGCCTCAGTTTTGGCGGCTTTCGCCTGAGCCGCCAGGATCGCCCCCGGCGGCTCCAGGGTGGCTTCGAAAATCGATACCAGGTCCAGTTCGTAAGTCGGTGAGGCCGGGTCGAGCAGTTCGCAGGCGGCCAGCGCGAACGGCGTCAGCGGCTGG
>JAITKC010000082.1 GCA_031278665.1 Bifidobacteriaceae bacterium
CGACCGCCTGGCGCAAACGCGCCGGTTCGACGACCTCGACTTGGCCGCCCCAGGCCGCCAGGTCGAAGGCGTCGGCGTTCGCCAGGCGCCAAAGCCCGCCGCCCGATTCCGGCGCGGGCGCGGCATCGGCGACCGAAGCGGCATCGGCGGCCGAAGCGGCATCGGCGACCGGCGCGGCATCGGCGGCCGAAGCGGGCAGACCGCCCTGCAAGGCCAGCACCCGGCCGGCCGCGCAGGTCGCCCTAACCAACGCCGGACCGGCGCCCCGGCGGCCGAAAGCGGCCTGGAAGCGGGCGGCCGCGACCGCCGGCTCGGGCGGCTCGAAGGCGCCGGCGCGGCCGACCGTCCCGACTGTCCCGGCGACGCGGCTGAGTTTGTAGACGCGTTCGGCCCGGCGGTCGAGGTCGAAGCCGAACAGGTACCAGGCGCCGCCGCGTTTGGTCAGCCGCCACGGCTCAACCCGTCGCAGCGCCCGCCGGCCGGTGGCGCCGGTGACGTAATCGAACCGCACCCGCCGGCGGTCGGCGATCGCGGCGATCAACTCGGCCGCCCCGTCGGCCGGCGCGTAGAGCGCGGTGTCCAAACCGTCCGCCGCGTCCAGACAGGCCGGGCCCGGCCGGCCGCCGGCGTCCGCGTCGCAGTCCGCGCCCGCGCCCGCGCCCGCGTCGGCGCCAGCGTCGGCCGCCTCGAGCGGCGCCAGTTTGGTCATCGCCGTGCGCGCCGCCCATTCGACCGCGCTGCCCCGCCAAGCCCCCAGGGCCAAGGCTATGGCGGCGTGTTCGGGCGGGCTGAACTGCAGCGCCGGCATCGCGTAGCCGTCGCCGCCAAGTCGGTAATGGCCCTGGTCCGCCTCCTCCAGGGCGACGCCCAAAGCCGACCGCAGGGCGTCCTTGGCGCGCTCGAAAGTCCGTTCCTCGGCGATCTCCAGCGCGTCCATCAACTCCTGGCGGCTCAGTCCGCGCGGGTGCGCCATCAACACGATGATCATGTTCAGAAGGCGGGCCGCCGTCTGGTCGCTGGCGCTCACCCGACCAACGTATAACGTTGAGGCGTGCTAGAGGCGATCGAATGGGCGCGCGCCGTGGTCTTAGGCGTCGACTCGCCCCATCTGGGCCTCGAGGAGTTGCGCTGCCGCCTCGACGACGGCCGCGAGGTCCCGGCCGTCGCCTACACCCAGCTAACCGGTCGGCTCGCCCCCGGCCAGGCGGTCTGGCTGAACACGCGGGCCCTCAGTTTGAACCTCGGCACCGGCGGCGTGGCGTTCGTGATCGCCCCGGCCGGCGCGGACCCGCCGCCGACCCGGCCGGACGGCCGGGAAACGGCCCCGGCGGACCGTCCGCCGGGCGGCGGACCCGCCCAGGACTCAGGTTTTCTGGTCAAAGCCCGCTACACGCCGCTCCAGGTGGCGGTCCGAGGGGTCGACTCGCCCGGCTCCCCCCATCACGACGCCCTCCAACGGGCCGAGTCGCTCGAGCTGATGCCGGTGGTGGTGGCCGACTTGCATTCGTCGCTGCCGGCCATCTGCGCCGCCATCCGACACGACGCCGCCAACGCCGCCGCTCCCCGCGCCCCCCGCCTGGTCTACGTGATGACCGACGGCGCCGCCCTGCCGATCGCCTTCTCCCGCTGCGTCGCGCGCTTGACCGGCCAGGGCGTCATCGCCGCCACCGTCACCGCCGGCCAGGCTTTCGGCGGCGACTACGAGGCGGTGTCGGTGCACTCGGCGCTGCTGACGGCCCGGCATGTGGCCGGCGCCGACATCGCCGTCTGCGTCCAGGGACCCGGCAACTTGGGCTCCGACACGCCGTGGGGTTTCTCCGGCGTAGCGGTGGGCGATGCCGTCAACGCCGTCGCCGCGCTGGGCGGTCGGCCGATCGGCTGCCTGCGGGTCTCGGGGGCTGATCCCAGGGCCCGGCACCGGGGCCTTTCGCACCACTCCCTGACCGCCTACGGCAAGGTGGCGCTGGCCGCGGCCGACCTGGCGCTGCCGCTGTTCGACGGCGAATTGGCGGCCTTCGGCCAGGCCGTGGCCCAGGCCGCCCGGCCCTTGGCCGCCCGCCACCGCCTCCACCGCGTGCCCCTGGACGGCCTGATGGGCGCGCTAGAGGCGTTCGGCGGGCTCCCCACCATGGGCCGCGGCCTGGCCGACGACCCGGCCGCCTTCCTGGCCGCCGCCGCCGCCGGCCGCCTGGCCCACAGCCTCGCCGTCTAGCCGGCCGGGAGCGGTTGGGCTCAGTTCGCGCCCAGCGTCAACTCCTTGACCTCGTCATACTGTTGGCGCACAATCGGGGCCGGTTTGCCCTCGACGACTTGCGTGCCCTCGCGCGGCCAGATCGGCAACTCGCCGGTCGCGACCCAGGCGGCCTGGCGGGCGGCGCCGTCGGCGACGTACTCCCCCGGCGGCGGCACGATCACCTCGCGCCCGAAAACCGTCGGCGCGATCTGCCGGACCGCCTCGGAGTTGGCGCCGCCGCCGATCAAAAACAATCGGTCGACCTCAAGGCCTTGCCGCTCGATCGCGCTCAAACCGTCCGCCAACAGACAGCACAGACCCTCGACGGCGGCCCGGGCGGCGTGGGCCGGAGTCGAGTTGCCGAGCCGCCAGCCGTGCCAGGCGCCGGCCGCGTGCGGCTTGTTCGGCGTCCGCTCCCCCTCCAGGTAGGGCACCATGACCAGGCCGCCCGCGCCCGGCGGCGCGGACAGGGCCAGCCGGTCGAACTCCTGATAGGAGGCGCCCAGAAAACCGGCCACCGCCTCGATGACGCGCGCGCCGTTGAGCGTGCAGGCCAACGGCAGATAACGGCCGGTGGCGTCGGCGAAACCGGTGACCAGACCGGACTCGTCGGCCGTCGGCCGCGCCGAGATGGCGCTGACCACGCCCGACGTGCCGATCGAAATGGCCACGTCGCCCCCCTCCAGCCCCAGTCCCAGCGCCGCCGCGGCGTTGTCGCCGGCGCCTGGGCCGAGTAGCGCGTTTAGCCGCCCGATGGCGTCGGCCTGGTTCGGCGCCGCCGGACCGGCCGTCTCGGCCGGGCCGAGCACCTTCGGCAGGCGGGGCAGGTCGGCCACCGGCCGGCCCAGGGCGGTCGCCAACAGGTCCGGCAGATAGGCCTCGTCGAACGGCGACCAGTAACCGGTGCCGGAGACGTCCGAGCGGTCGGTCGCCAACTGGTCGAAATCGGCCGCGCCGGCTAGTTTCCAGGTCAGCCAGTCGTGCGGGAGGGCCACCGCGGCCACTCGGGCCGCGTTTAGGGGCTCGTTCTCGGCCAGCCAGCGCAGTTTGGTGACGGTCAGCGAGGCCACCGGCACGCTGCCGATAGTTTTCGCCCACCGGCGCGCCCCGGCCGACCGGTCGCCCTGGCCCAACTCGCGGATCAATTGCTCGGCCGCCGCCGCCGAGCGGGTGTCGTTCCAAAGCAGGGCCGGGCGGATGACTTGGCCGTCCTCGTCTAGGACGACCATGCCGTGCTGTTGGCCGCCGACCGCCACGGCGGCCACGTCGTCGAGTCCCCCGGCCGCCTCGGCGGCCTCCCGAAAGGCCCGCCACCAGGCGGCCGGATCGACTTCGGTGCCGTCCGGGTGGGCGGCCCGCCCGGAGCGCCGAAGCTGGCCGGTGGCGGCGTCGCGGATGACGATCTTGCAGGATTGGGTCGACGTGTCGACCCCCGCCACCAGCGTCATCGCGCGCCGACCAGGAACTCGATGGCCAACTGGTTGAGGCGGACGAAACCGAAGCCGCGCTTGGCCAGCGCCTCCGGGTCGGCGTCGCGATAGGCCGAATCGTCGGCCAGGAACTGCTCGATCGTCTCGCCCGGCGCCAAAGTCGGCTCCGCCAGTTCGCTCACCCCGGAGGCCGCCACGGCGGCCTGGACCTCGGGGTCGGCCCGGAAGGCCAGCGCCCGCTCCTTCAGCAGCAGGTACATCTCCATATTGGCGGCGGCGGTCTGCCAGACCTGCGCCGGATCCTCGGTCCGGGACGGTTTGTAGTCGAAGTGGCGCGGGCCGTCA
>JAITKC010000162.1 GCA_031278665.1 Bifidobacteriaceae bacterium
GTCAACTCCGCGCCTTGGACGGCCGAGGACGGCAGGACCAGAGCCGGCGGCGGCGCCGGCTGGCAGGCCGAGGTGTCGTCCTCGCCGCGCACGACCGGCGCGAACCCGGTCTCCTCGCGGTCGGACGAACCGTAGAGCCGCACTTCGGCGGCCGAGGCGTAGCCGCCGGAGGTCTTCTCGGCGACTGACAGCAACCGCACGTAGCGGGCCGCGACCTCGGCGAACGACACGACCTGCAGCGCCCGGCTGGTGGTGTCGAAGGAGCCCTCATGGGCCACAGTCCAGTCGGCGCCATTCAGCGAGACCAGAATCCGGTAGTCCTTGATCCAGCCGTTGTCGCCGGATTGGCGCGGCTGGTAGCCGAGCCCGTTGACGGCGCCCTGGGCGCCCAGGTCGAGTTGCAGCCAGTGGCCGTTCTTGGCGCCGCCGGACCATTTGGTGTGCCAGATCGTGGCCGGATTGCCGTCGATGGCGTTGGACGCCGGGCCTTCGGAGCCCGAAGCCGCCTGCTGTTCGTCGGCTGTGGCTGTCAACGTGGCGGACGGGATCACGCCGCCCTGGCCGACTCGCGCGGTCAGCTCGGACCACAACCGTTTGACGACGCAAGCGTTGAAGTAGGCCGTCTCAATCCGCAGTTCGGCGGTCGAGTCGGCGGCGGACTCGGGAACCTTGACCAACCAGACGGTCCTGACGGTTTGGCCGGGCGCCACCGAGTCGAACTGGTTGCCGCCTTCGACCAGCACTTCGGCGGTCCAACCGGTCGGCAGCGAGTCCAATCGCAGCACCACGTTAGTCGCCGGAGAGACTTCGGCGTTGGTGAACGAAGTGGTCAGATGGTTGGCGCCGGGGATCAACTCGGCGCCGTCGCCGGCGGTCAGCAGGCCGCAAGCGGGCGGCGAGTCGGCCTCGCCCAGATCGGTGATCTTGAAATTGTCGAGCACTAGATCGGCCCTGTCGTCTTCGCCGGTCAGCTTGCGCAGTCCAACCCACGGGTCGCCGCAGCCGGCCACGTACTGGTCGACGAAGTGTTTGGCGCCGCCGACGCCGGGGGCGGCGGTCAGAGGCAGCCGCGCCAGTTCGGTGGCGCTGAGCGAGCCGTCGCCGACCCGGTCCGCACCCCTGATCCAGGCGTAGCGTCCGTCGAAACTGGTCTGGTAGTCGAACTCGACCCGGACCTGATGGCCGGCCGGGATCGTCGCCGTGGCGGGCACAGTCCGGTAGACCAACCCGAGTCGTTCTTCGTGCGCGCGCAGCGAGTATTCGCCCGACAGCACGTCATCGACCGCCAAATCCTTCTGGGCGCCGGTGTTATACGGGCGGTGGGCGTTTTTCCAGGCGTGGCCGGTGTAGGGGTCGTGCCGCCGGGCCAGTTGGGTGCGCGGATCGGTCTGCCCGCCGGCGTCGGCGTGGATAAACGGACCCCAACCGGGCTGGTTGCCTTCGAAGTCGGCCCAGACCAACTCTTTGCCCACAGTGGTGGTTCCGGACGCCAATCGGGTGGTGTCCTCCATTATGCGGGCGTCATCCGCCAGCACCCAGGCCGCGCCCGCGGCCGCCGCCAGCCGCACCGTCGCGCGGCCGTCGGCCGGGGCGGTGAAATGAACCACCGCGCGCTGGCCGTAGGTCCGGACGCGGGCGTCGGCGGCGGTCAGGTTCCGCAGCGGCGTGACCTCGAATTGGTTGGCGGCGCCCAACGGCGAGCCGGCGACGCCGGCGATGCCGGCCACGCCGGCGATGCCGGCCACGCCGGCGACGCTCAGCGTCACAGCCCGTCGCTGGCCCGGCTCGATCTCAACGTCGATTCCGAAGCTGTAGCGGGCGCCGGGTTTGAGCCCCGTCACGGTCTGGGAGATCGAAGAGGCCTCGGCGCCGAACAGCGCCACGTTGTCGCCCTTGGCGGTCCGGTCGATCGCCGCGGCGCCGGTCGGGTTCCAGACGGCCAGCGAGCCGGAGTTGAATCCGGGGTCTTTGAGCCCGTGTTTGCCCAGGTAGTCGGCCGGCGCGAAGGCGGCCGGCTGGCCGGTCGGAACCAGCGCGTACGCCACGCCGGCCTCGGCGGTCAAACTGACTTCGCCGGCCTCGGCTGTGACGGTGGCGACCTGGAGACGGCCCTGGTCTGTCAGCCGGAACAGCGAAAACTCCGAATAATTGGCGAAAGCGCTGGTCAACGTCCAAGTCTTGGTCCCACCGGCGGCATCGTACAGGTACATCTTGGACGGATCGGAGGGGCTCGACGTGCCCGACTGGCTGTCCGGGTCGCCCCACGGCAGCAGGTAGGCGCCGCCGTCGGCGACCACGACGCCGTCCATGGTTATGACCCGTCTGTCGCCCTCGAACGACGAAACGATCATGCTCTGGTCGTCTGCCAGGACCGCCGTGCGGCCCGGGTCCCACGACATCAGGGGGTAGTGCTGCAAGAACTTGGTCGGCAGGTTATTGACCCAGATGTTGTCGTAGAAGTCGTTCCAGACGCTGTGCCCGGTCCAGCCCTCGAAGTCGACGATCGACGCGCCGCCGAGTAGCCGGTCGACGTTCCAGATGTCGGCGTCGGTGTTGGCGATGAACCGCATCATGTCGCTGTTCAGGCCCTTGTTGGTGACGCCGCCGTAGCTCTTGTCGGCCGACCAATGGGACCAGATCAGGTTGCCTTCGAAGCAGTCGGACCATTCGGAGGCGAGTTCAAAACTGAGACCTTCGGCGGGATCGCGCAGAACCTTTGCCAAGGCGTCGGCCAACCAGCCGGAGGAGTAGTAGACGTCGATGTAGACGCCGTCCAGGCGGGGCGCGTCGCGGCGCAGTTCGGCCAGCCGGTCGAGGGCCTGACCGGAGGCCAGGTCGTAGTTGCCGTCG
>JAITKC010000227.1 GCA_031278665.1 Bifidobacteriaceae bacterium
GGAGTTGGTCGAGGGCTTCGGTAAGGCGACCAAACGGGCGGCTTTGGGGGCCAGTCACGTCCGCGATGAGCGTCGGCATCGCCCGCCCGACCACCCTGCTCCCGACCGTGATACCGCGAATGCCGGGAGGCAAGAACTGCCGGCGTAACCCGAGTGCGTCCAGGACATCGCCCACAACTGCGGTGTAGAGCGTGTTCAAGACTGAGTCGACATGGGTGTCGCCGGAGCTTAAGGATGTTTTCACGGTGCAACCTCCATGCTTAGCAGCTTAGCATAGAAGTGCGCCCGCGTGCACGTCAGACTTGTTAGCGAGCTGGCCGCGGCCCGGTGGAGTCTTTGATGGGTCTGTCGAAGTAGCGGCCGTCGTCGCCGTGGTTCGGGGCCCCAGCGCTTCCGGGCAGAGGCGTCCCGGATGCGTCGGCGGAAGTCGAGTGAACCCCGAGGAGACTGCCCAAACCCTGGTCGGCCCTTCCCGGATCACCGGTCGGCGGGCCAAAATGGGCTTCCGGTCGTTTCGTCTTGAGAACCGAGGCGGACAGCATCGGACGTGGGCTCGCCTTCAACGTGAACGGCCGAGACCGGTGACGGCGGTGTCGATGTTTGGGCAGGCCGGCTGGGTCGGCCAAGCCCGGATCCGGCGCGTCCGGGCCGGGCTTTCCGGCAACCGTTGAGGCCGCGAGTTCCGGCTAGACGGGGCGCCAGTTCCCGGCGGGATCAATCGATAGTCGCTTATCCAACACATCAGCGCGATATATGATTCTTCTCGTTAGCTGACCGCGACCTTGATGGGACACCGCACCCGATGACCACTCCAGCTTTGCCCGAGTCCCTGGACCGCTCCTTGCTTTCGGACCAGGCCTACGAACTGTTGCGAGCTAAGTTGATCGCCCGTTCGTTCACGCCCGGGTCGCGCTTGGTCGAATCTGAGATCGCCCGCCAGCTATCTGTCAGCCAGGCGCCGGTGCGCGACGCCTTGCGGCGGCTGGCCCATGAGGGGTTGGTTCTCCAGTTCCCCCGCCGCGGCAGCTTTGTGGCCGAAGTCTCGGCCGATGAAATCGGCGAGGCCTACGCGCTGCGCGCCGCTCTCGAAGAGCTTGCCGCCACTGGCGCGATGAGGAATATCACCGCGGAACTGGTCGAGTCCCTTGAAGCCGACGTCGACGGTATGTTCGCGGCGGCCGCGGAAGACGATGTCGAGCGCCTGGTGGCGGCCGACATCGGATTTCACAAGGCGATCTGGGAGGCGAGCGGCAACCGCTTCTTGTCGCGCGCCTGGTTGATGGTCGAGTCCAGTATGCGCAACCTCACGGTGGTGTCGAACCGGCTCTTCTTCGACAGCTTGGCCGAGGTCGCCGCGACCCACCGGCCGCTGGTCGCCAGCCTGAAAGCGCGTCACCCCGGCACCCCCGCCCTGTTCCGGGATCACGCGCTGCAGACTTGGCAGAAACTGGACGCGGCGGCAAACTCAGCGGCCGAAGAAGGCGAGAACGGCGATTAGCGCCGCGGCCGGCGCCAGGTTCGGGACGCCGGGCGGCGCGTCGGCTGACTAACCGCTTGGGCTGTCGGCTGGGGCCGGGCTGCTCGCCGAGAACTGGCAGTAGGGGGCGTCGGCCGGTTCGCAGTGGGCGTCGGTCCGCAAGGCGAAGGCGTATTCGCATTCGTCCGGACCCCAGGCGGCGGTCAGCGTGAAACCACGGACGATGCCGCCGGGCTCGTAATCCGCGGTGTCGGAGCTGACCATGGCCAGGGCGTTGACGTTCAATTGGAAGCTGTAACGGCCGTCGCCGTCTGGGCCGTCCAATTCGACGGCCGTCGGCAGCCCGAGGGGATTGTCGCCATCCGCGACATAAACCTGGTCTTGAAGCTCGAGCCGCGTGGGCGCCGGGTCGGGGAACTGAATCGAGACGTGCGCGCCCAGAGCCACCACCGGCGCCTGGGCGGGATCGTGCGCGCTCTTGTAAATGTCCCAGATCGGCGCCCGGTCCACGATCGAACCGTTCCACTGATTGATGGCGACAACGTAGGGCAACTCGGCGGCGTCATCGGCCAGGATGACGATGGCGGGCGGCTCCTCGCCGCCATGCCCCTGGCAACCGGCCAGGCCGCCGGCGCCCGCGAACCCCATGACCGCCGCCAGGGCGATCACCGCCGGCGCCCGGCCCGGCTTTGGCAAGCGTCCGCTCATGCCCTGCCTCCAATGTCTTTTTCGCAGACCCTCGGAGTCGCTGCGTCAAGCTTAATTGCTCGCGGGCGCGGCCATGCGCGCGCGCCCGGGATGGGGTCGCGAGCCAGCCGGGACCGGTGGGCGCCGGACCCGGCATTGGGCAACTGGGCGCCGAAGCGGGGCGGGTCGGCGTTACGCCGCCACGTCGGTGCCGCGCCACTTCGCCAGGGCGCTCATGGCGTGGTAGAGCGCGAAGGCGGTGATGGTGCCGACCACGATGCCGGTCAACTCGATGTCGCCGAACTTGAACGAGGCGTTGGCGATACCGAGGATTAGGGCCGCGGCCGCCGGGAAGAGGTTGACCGGGCGGGCGAAGTCGACTTTGTTCTCCACCCAGATGCGGGCGCCGAGCAGCCCGATCATGCCGTAGAGCACAACCCCGGCGCCGCCGATCACGCCCGGCGGGACGGTCGCCACGGCCGCGCCGAACTTCGGGATCAGCGACAACACCAGCGCCGTCGCAGCCGCCACCCAGTAGACGGCGGTCGAATAGACCTTGGTGGCCGCCATCACGCCGATGTTCTCGGCGTAAGTCGTGGTGCCCGAACCGCCGCCGATTCCGGCCAGCGCCGTGGCCAGGCCGTCGGAGATGAGCGCGCGGCCCATCGACTTGTCGTAGTTCTCACCGGTCATCAGTGCCACCGACTTGACGTGGCCGACGTTTTCGGCGATCAGGACCAGCACCACGGGCAGGAACATCGGCAGGACGGCCCAGTCCAGCACGGGCGCTTGGAACTCGGGCAGACCGATCCAGGCCGCGTCGCGGATCGCCTGGAAGTCCACCTGCCCCTGGACTAGCGCCGCGATATAGCCGCAGCCGACGCCGAGTAGCACCGACAGCCGCCCGATCAGGCCTCGGAACAAGACTGTGATCAGCACGATGGCGACGACTGTGATCCAGGCCGTGAGCGGGGCGTGAGCCATGCCGCCGTTGGTCTCGCCGGTCGCCGCGTCGGTGGTCCTCCAGGCCGTGCCGGCCAGGTTGAAGCCGATCATCATGACGATGGTGCCGGTCATCACCGGCGGCATGAAACTGTTCAGCCAGCCCGAGCCCGCGACATGCACCACCCAGCCGATCAGCGCCAGCAACAATCCGGCCGCGAGCACTCCGAACAGAGCCTTGCCCATGCCGTCGGCGCCGGCCTTGGCGGCCATGATCGGGGAGATGAATGCGAATGACGAGCCCAAATAGGAGGGCAGTCGGTTGCGGGTTAGCAACAGGAACAGCGCCGTCCCGACGGCGCTGAAGAACAAGGTGGTGGCGGGCGGAAATCCGGTTATCAGCGGGACTAGGAAAGTCGCCCCGAACATCGCCACGACGTGCTGCATGCCCATCGATATGGTGCGCGGCCAGACCAGCCGCTCGCCCGGCGCCACCACCTCGCCGGGCGGGATCCGTTTGCCGTCGCCGTGCAGGGTCCAAAGTGCCATGGTGGTTCCAATCGCCTGAGTGACTTTGGGCGGACGTTGCCCAGGACAGATTACCGCCGTCGCGGGCCGATCCGGCCCAGGCGCCGCCAATGCCGTCGATCTTGACTGTGGCGCGGTCGGGCCTATCAATCAGACGCTGGCGGTTCCGGGGTGAGGAAAGACCCGGTCCAGCCGGCCGGCGGCGAAGAATGGCTGGTGGCCGACGCCGTGTGCCGGTCGCTCGAGTGAGGCCGGCCCGGGATTAGCGCGTTCAACCCGGGCCGGCCAGATTGGGGGGTTCGGTAAGCGTTGCCGCGCGGCTCGCCGCCGCGCCAGGGCCAGGCCTGCGCCGATCAGCCCGGCCGCCGCCAGGGCAAGGGCAGGCAGCGGACCCGAACCGGTGAACGGGAGGTCCCCGCCGCTGGCGGTCGATCCGCTGGCCGAGGGCGAGGCCGAGGGACTCGCGCTCGGGGCGTTCCCACCCGGCTGGCTGTCCCCGGGATCAACTGCGTCTGGCTCTTCCACTGGCTCTTCGCCTGGTTGTTCGCCGGGCTCTTCGCCGGGTTGTTCGGTGCCCGGCTCCTCGTCCGGCTCTTCGCCTCCCGGCTCCTCGCCCGGCTCTTCGCCGGGCTGTTCGGTGCCTGGCTCTTCGCCGGGTTGTTGAGTGCCTGGCTCTTCGCCGGGTTCTTCGGTGCCTGGCTCTTCGCCGGGTTCTTCGGTGCCCGGCTCTTCGCCGGGTTCTTCGGTGCCCGGCTCTTCGCCCGGCTCTTCGCCGGGTTGTTCGGTGCCCGGCTCTTCGCCGGGCTCCTCGCCGGGTTCTTCGGTGCCCGGCTCTTCGCCTGGCTCTTCGCCGGGTTGT
>JAITKC010000240.1 GCA_031278665.1 Bifidobacteriaceae bacterium
CCACGTCTTCGGCCCCGACGGCTCGCGCCAGCCCCTCCGGGCCGAGGGTTGAGACCAGGGCCAACGCCAGTCTGGGCCCGACGCCGCTGGCCGACTGGGCGACCACGAAGACGTCGCGCTCGGCGGCGTCGTCGAACCCGTACAACGTCAGCGAATCCTCGCGCACCACCAGGTGGGTGCAGACAAACGCCTCTTCGCCTGGGCGCAGCCGCTGGCGGGCGGCGGGGGTGAGCGTCACCGCCAAGCCGACGCCGCCGCATTCGATCACGGCGCCGCCGGCGGTCAGCGACAAGACCGGTCCGCGCAGCGACGCGATCACGCCGCCACCCAGGTCTTGCGGTGGCGCCGCGCCGCCCGGGCGGCCTCGACCCAGGCCTTTTGGGCCGCCGTGGCGGCCTGTCCGGTCGGGCTGAGAGTCGAGGGGCGCCAGGCGTGGCAAATCGCCAGGGCCAGCGCGTCCGCCGCGTCGGCCGGCCGGGGCGGCGCCGCCAATCCCAACAGTCGCGCGACCATGCGCGCGATCTGCTCCTTCGGCGCGTCGCCGTTGCCGGTGACGGCCGCTTTGACCTCGGTCGGGGTGTGCAGCGCGACTTCGACGCCGCGCCGCGCCGCCTCGACCATGGCGACGCCGCTAACCTGCATTGTGCCGGACACGGTGTAGGCGTTTCGCTGCGCGAAGACCCGCTCGATCGCGATCGCGTCCGGCTGGTGGCGGTCGATCCACAGTCCGATCGCGTCGGCGATGGCCAGCAGGCGGCGGTCCACCGGGTCGTCCGGCGGGCTGGTGGCGGCCCCGAAGGCGACCAAGGCGACCTGCCGGCCGGGCCGCGACTCGACCACGCCCAGACCGCAGCGGGTCAAGCCCGGATCGACGCCCAGCACGCGCATCGGCCGCTATTGCCCCATCGCCTCGGCCAGGACTTCGTCGCTGGCGTCGAAGTTGGTGTAAACGTTTTGGACGTCGTCGGAGTCCTCGAGGGCGTCGACCACCCGCATGATTTTCTTGACGCCGTCGGCGTCCAACCGGACCTCGACCGAGGGCACAAATTGGACTTCGGCCGAGTCGTAGTCGATCCCGGCCGCCTGTAACGCCTGGCGGACGGCCAACAAGTTCTCCGGCGCGGTGACGATCTCAAAGCCGCCGTCGTGGACGTTGACCTCGTCCGGGTCGGCGTCCAGGACGGCGTCCAAGATCGCGTCCTCGTCGACGCCGGCCGAGGCCGCGACCTCGATCACGCCCTTGCGCGCGAACATATAGGAGACCGAGCCGGGGTCCGCCAGCGAGCCGCCGTTGCGGGTCAGCGCCAGCCGGATGTCCGATGACGCGCGGTTGCGGTTGTCGGTCAGCGCCTCCACCAGCACGGCAACCCCGCCCGGCCCGTAGCCCTCGTAGACGACCGACTGGTAGTCCGCCCCGCCGCCCTCGGCGCCCGAACCGCGTTTGACCGCCCGGTCGATGTTCTCATTCGGCACCGAAGACTTCTTGGCCTTCTGGATGGCGTCGAACAGGGTCGGGTTGGCGGCCGGATCTCCCCCGCCGGTGCGGGCCGCCACCTCGATGTTCTTAATCAGCTTGGCGAACAGCTTGCCGCGTTTGGCGTCGATCGCGGCCTTCTTGTGTTTGGTGGTGGCCCACTTCGAGTGACCCGACATTGATCGATTCTTCCCCTCTGCCTCGTCCCGCCCTGGTGGCGCCTTAAAAATCCCCGCCAGTCTATCGGCCTAAGCCTTTTGACCAGTTCCGCCACCACTGCCGGGGCGCTTACAAATACATGCCGGTCGACTCGCGCCCTCCCGGCGCCTCGGCCACGCCGTGGACGTTGCGTTCGCGCAACAACACATAGGTCTGGCCGCCGATCTCGACCTCGGCCCGGTCCTCCGGGTCGAACAGGACCCGCTCGCCCAACGACACCTGGCGCACCGAATCGCCGGCCGCCACGACGTGCGCCCAGGCCAGGCGCTTGCCGACGGCCGCGGTGGCGGGGATCAGGATTCCGCCGGCGCTTCGCCGCTCGGCCGATTCGGCGTCAAGTAACACCAGCAACCGATCCGCCAGCAGCCGAACCGGCAACGGCCCGTCCGGCGGTTTGGGGGCCGCCTTGGGCGCGCCCGATGCCGCCGGGCCGCCCCGGGCCGGGGCCGGCGCCCTTTCGGCCGTCACCTCCCGCGCCTCGCCACCCGAACCGCGACGGCCACCGCCGTCAGGCCGACGACCGCCGCGACAACGACGAAAACCCAGGTCTTCGGGCGGCCGGAAGGCTCGAGCGCGGCCGCTTTGGCGGCATCGGCGGCCTTGCTTTTGGCCAACGCGGCCAAAGACTCCGGCGACAGCTCCGCCCTCAGACGCGCCACAGCCTTGGCGGTGGCGGCCTGCTGGTCGGCCAGCGCGGCGGCCAACGAGTCCAGCGAGGATTTGTTCATCCCCCAAGGTTAGCGGGCCGGCCAAACCAAGGCGGGGCTTGGGTCGGCGCGCCCATCTGGGCTAGGGTCCTATGAGCGCGCCAGTGGCGGAATTGGCAGACGCGCAGGATTTAGGTTCCTGTGCCCTCGGGCGTGCGGGTTCAAGTCCCGCCTGGCGTACCAAGCCGGTGGCGCCGAAAAACTGGCGCGGTTCGGCCGGGCCGCTCTAACGGCGCGAGCCCAGGCGCGGACGCGGCTGGCTACACTGGCGCTGTGGACCCCATCGGGCAACCGCGGGTTGTGATCGGCCCGTCCGGCGCCGGCAAATCGACTCTGGCAGGCGCTTTCGCCGAAGCCCACGGCGACAGTTTCCAACTGGTCCGCACTCACACCACCCGGCCGCGCCGTCCGGGCGAAACTGGCACGCATGTCTTTCTCAGCCGCCAGGACTTTGATCGCGCCGACTACCTGGGGACGCTGGAGTTATTCGGGGCGCGCTACGGCCTGCCGCGCTTCGGCGGGACGCGGACAGCGTTGATCGTGTTGCGCCAGGCCGCCCTGGCGCAATTGGCGGCGCTGTTTCCGCAGGCCAGGATCATCCAGGTCGAAGCCCCGCCGCAAGTCCTGGTGGCCCGGCTGGAGGCGCGCGGCGACCGCGACCGCGCCGACCCGGCGGCCCTGGACCGCGAGACGCGGGCCGGGCGCGCGGCCGCCCACGCGATTGTCCGGACGGACCAGCCGTTCGCCCGGGCGCTGGCCGACTTCACCGGCTTGGCGCTGGATGGTTGACGCACTGGCCGGCTGCGCGCTAACGGCCTTCGGACT
>JAITKC010000308.1 GCA_031278665.1 Bifidobacteriaceae bacterium
TACAATGTGGGGTTGGACCTGTACTCCCATGTCGCGCCTTTGGACGGCGCCGGGGGGCCGGCGCCGGGCCACACGACGCCGCCCTGGATGGAGCGGATCGGCGCGGACCAGGCCAAAGCCGCCGGTTTGACCGGCGAAGGGGTCAAGGTGGCGGTGGTGGACACCGGCGTCGATTCGAATCACCCCGATTTGCGCGGCAAGGTGGTCGCCGCGAAAGACTTCACCGGCCTGGGCTCGCCGATCGACGAGGACGGCCATGGCACCTTCGTGGCATCGGAGATCGCCGGCACCGGGGCCGCCTCGGACGGCGTCTTCGCCGGAGTCGCCCCCGGCGCCCAGATCGTCAACGCCCGCGTCCTCGACGCCGACGGCTCCGGGTCGAACTCGGAGATCCTGGCCGGCATCGAATGGGCGGCCAAAGAAGGCGCCCAGGTCATAAACCTGTCTTTGGGCGACCCGGGCATGTACGGCGACGGGACGTCCTATTTCGACCAGTTCGTCAACCAGATCGCCAAAGACTACGGCTGCCTGATCGTGGTCGCCGCCGGCAACGACGGGCGTCCCCAAACCGTGTCGACGCCGGCCGTCGCCGACGAGGTCTTGTCGGTCGGGGCGACCAGCCAGGACGGAAACCGGGCCTGGTTCTCTTCGGCCGGGCCCAGGCGCGGCGACGGCGCGGTCAACCCGCAGATCGTGGCGCCAGGCGCCGGCGGGGAGGCGCCCGGCGGCGCCAAAGACGCGGACGGCGACGATGACGGCGACGTCGGCCAGGCGGGCCGCGTCGAACTCGCGGGAATGACCGGGGCCCAGGCCGGTTCCAACGGCTATGTCTCCGACCAGATGGGCACGTCGATGGCGGCGCCGCTGGTGGCCGGCGCGGCCGCATTGATGATCGAGTCCGACCCGTCCTGGAACCGGCAGGCGCTGCGGGCCAAACTGGTCGCCTCCGCCGCGCCGGCGCCGGATGGAGCCAGCGTATTCGAACAAGGGGCGGGCCTGCTGAACATTCCGAAGGCCCTCTCCCAGACTCTAACCACCTCCCCGACCGAGTTGAACCTGGGAATGGCCCCGTTCCCGGCAACTGGCACGGTCACCCAAACGCTGACTTATGTCAACGCCGGCGCCGCCAGCCAGGACCTGACCCTTGAGGCGGGCTTGACGTTCGCCGACTACCAGGGCCCGGTGGTCAACTCGACCGACCCGCCCGGGCCGGCCAAGTCCGCGGGTGGCAAACAAGCCGACGATGCCGACTCCGGCGCCGCGTCTTTGCGCCCCGACCACATCGCGCTGTCGGCCCCGAGTCTGACGGTCCCGGCCGGCGGGCAGGCCAGCGTCGATGTCACAATCGACGTCGAGGCCTTCGCGGCGGGCTATGCGGGCGGCTACATCACCGCCACCGACACGGCCGGCGGCCCGGTCTTGCGGACCCCGGTCGGGCTCGCCAAAGAACCCGAGAAACACCGCTTGACGATCACCGCGACCGACCACGACGGCAAGCCGATCGAAAACTCCGACCTCAGCCACAGTTTGAGTATGTTCGACTTGAACCGAGGCTGGTTCATGCCCTTGAAGCCGACTCAGGGCGAGGTCGCGCTGGACCTGCCGGCCGGCGACTACGCGCTGTTGGCCTATTCCGCCAAGTCCAATTCAACCGGCGGCGTCGACGAATTGGCCGCCGCCGTCCCGGTGCTCGGCCTGGCGGCCGACCGGGCGGTGAACGTTGGCGGGACCAGCGCCAAGCGTGTCACGGCCCCAGTCGACCGGCCGGTCACAGGCATCGTCAGCGCCCAGGTGACGGTCGCGATCGGCGACCCGGACGAGGACGGCACGCAATTCTCCACCGGGTTTGCCAGCGCGGCCAGCCCGTTCGTCGCGAACTCGATCTACGTCGCCTCCGCCCCCGAGGGCGACGGCGTGGCGGTGACCTATGCGGCATCGGCGTCCTTGTCGCAGCCGCTGACCGAAGGCGCCCTGGACTCCTGCGGCACCCGACCGGTGGCGTTGGAGGACGCCTCTGACCGGCCCCCGGCCGGGCAGAAGGCCTTCGCATTGGTCGTCGCCGGCCAGGAGATACCGGCCGGCGGGTCGGCCGACCAGGCGCTCCTGGTCGAGTTGACGGACCCGGATCCGTCCGAACAAACCATTGTGGCCGTCGCGCAGGCGCTGGCGGAGGTGCGCGCCGCCGGCTACGGCGCCGTCGTCATCGGATCCAACCGACCGACCGTGGCGCTGGCCGTCGCCCGACTGGCGGCCCATCTGGCCGCCGGCGAAGACGGCATCGGCGACTTCAGGGTGCTGGTCAGCGACAAAACCGGGGTTGGCCAACTGGCGTCGGCGGCCGAAAAGGGCGAGAGCCTCCACACCCTGGGGCGGGGCACGCCGGAATACGTCTACCAGTTGGCGGAGAATTTCGGCTCCGACGCCGAGGCTCTGACGCTGGCCGGGGACGACCAGTCCACCGCCGAACTGACGGTTCGCCACCCGGCGATGGGATCGGGTGGCCAGCTTGAGGACTATTTCTGGGGGGACTGGGCTGTCACCACGGCGCCGGTGGTCGCTCAGCCGGGCTCGAGTTACGTGGCTCGCGTCGCCGCCGGCAAACCCTGGTACATCGGCTCCACGCTGATGGACTCCGACAGCGGCGAGTCGGTCAACGAGTTCCTTTCGGCGGAGCTGAAATACCCGGCCGGCCACAAAGCGGTCGCGGTCATTCGGGCTCAGGTCCACGGCGCCGGTTTCGACCCCCTGGGCGGGATCACCGTCAGCCGCGACGAGGACTCCATGTACGGCAGGGTTCCGCTGTTCGTCGACGGGCGAGGCCAGGCCGAGGTCGGGCGCAATCCCGACGCGGCCCCGGGTTACGGCGCGATCGACCTCAAGTTGACCGATGTGACCAGCGGCGATGTGCTGTTCGAGAGTTCGGCCGACTCCGAGGAGGAGCGCGGCTGGTGGGTCGACGGTCTGGACCCGGCGGCTCACACCTACCGCTTGGACGAGGTCACGACATCGGACTCAGACGTCTGGTCTTTGTCGACCAAGGTGTCCGCGAGTTGGCAGTGGGACTCCCAGGCCGTGTCGGAGGCGTCGGTCGCGCCGCTTTGGCAGGTTTGGCACGAACTGGAGGGTTTGGACGCCGGCAACGCCGGCGCCCCTGATCAGCCGATCAGCCTGCACGTCAGCCAACTGCCCGGTTCGCCGACGATGCCGCCGGCCGCGGTGGGGTTGGAGGCCTCAACCGACGGCGGGGTCACCTGGAAGCCGGTTGAACTGGGCGAAGCCGTTGCGGACTCGGCGTCCGGCTGGACCTATTCCGGCCGGATCGCCGCCGAGCCCGGCGCGGTGGTCTCATTGCGCTCGCGGGCGGCGGCCGGGACTTCCAGTTTCGACCAGACAGTGATCGCCGCCTACCCGGTGACGGACTCGCCGCGCGGTTTCGCTCCGCCCGAATCTTGGTCCTCATGCGGGGGCGAGCAGCCCGCGCCGACTCAGACCGCACCCGGGCCGGCGCCTTCCGACCAGCCGACGGGCGCGGTCCCGCCCCCGGGCGATGCGTCCGCCGCTCCCGGCCCGGGCGATGCGTCCGCCGCTCCCGGCCCGCGTGATGCGTCCGCCGCTCCCGGCCCGCGTGACTCCTCCGCCGCCCCGGGGGCGCGCGGCGGGTCGCTGCCGCTCACCGGCGCCGCCGGCATCGGCCTGATGGTCCTGCTCAGCTTGGCCATGGCGGCTCTCGGCACGGCCCTGCTGGCAAAGGCGCGGCGCCGGGCGCGGGGGGCGGGAGCTCCGTAGGGCCCGCCGCGCGGGCGGGCCGAAGAGATTGCCCTCTCGGGCGCGGCGGCGACCGGTCGCCGCGCCCGGCGGGGCGATCCTATCCGCCGCTCGCGCACCGCGCCGGTCGCCATGTGTCCGCCGTGGCGTCTTCGGCCCGCCGGGCTGGCCGCCCTTTGCCTTGACCACCACCAGTTTGAGACCTGGGAGGACGGCACCGGGCGCCTGGCGGGGGGTTGG
>JAITKC010000034.1 GCA_031278665.1 Bifidobacteriaceae bacterium
CCGACAGCGCTCCAGCCGGCGGCGCCCCGGCGCGCCGACCCCCGCCGCGCCGCAAGACGCCGCGCCAGCCGCTAGCCATTGACGTAAGTCCGCAACGCGGCCGTCAACTCGTCGAGTTCGGCCTGGTGGTCGGCGATGAACTGGTCCTGGGCGGCGGTTTCGAGGGCCAGCAGCCGGTCCACGTAATCCGTCTCGGCGCGGCACTGATAATCCGCGACCGCGATCGCCACCTCCCCGGGGGCGCCGGTCAAAGAGCGGTACTCGACTGGCGCCTGGTCGGTCGCGCCGGTCCAGCGGTCGCCCTCGGGGCCGGTGCCCAGCGCCAGACGCCAGGCGACGGCCGGGCCGCCCGACGGCCAATCGGCGGACGTGGCGGACGTGGCGGACGAGGCGGCATCGGAACCCTCGCCGGCCGTGCCTTGCGCCGGCTGGTCCGATCTTTCGGCTTCCCGCGACGCGCCGCCGGGCGTGGCGGCGTCGGAATCGCCGATCGCCGCGCCCTGCGCCGGTTCGTCCAACGGGAAGTCCCGTTCGAAACACTCTTGCCAGGCGGCGTCCAAGGCGTCGACTTCCGCGCGGAACAAGAAGGCGGGGCTGTAGGCGTCGCCCGCCAGGTCGCTCATCTGGTCGGTCAACTGCCGGTAGGCGTTCAGCGGCGAGTTTTCGAGGACCTCGGGCAAAACATAGGGATGGGCCGCGTCCGCCTCGGCGGCGCAGCGGCTAAGGGCGCTCTGGTACTCGCCGCGCGCCCAGGCGTCGAGCGAATCCGCGTACTCCCGGTTGGGGTCTGCGGCGGCGGCCTGGGCCGCGTCGGCCGCCTCCGGGTCGACCTGGTAGACGATCTCGCCGGTTAGACGGCCGTAGCCGTGGCGCTCGACACCGGCCAGATCGTCCGGCAACCAGGGAACCCAGAGCTTGCGGTCGCCCAGGGCGACGGCGTTCCAGCCGCCCTGGGAGTTCGGCTCGATCTCGCGCGGATAGTACTCGTAGCCCTCGGCCGCCATGCAGTTGTCGGTGAACTCCTCCTGGGCGACTTCCCAATCGCCGCCTTCGGCCTGGGCGATCTCCTGGTCGCGCAATTGGGCCTGGTCGAACAGGTCCCAGTAATAGTCGAACGGCAGGTCCGGGCGTTCCATCCACTGTTTGGCCGCCGGCGCCTCGTCCGCCGTCGCCGAAGCCGGCGAACCGGCGGACGGCGAACCGGCGCCCCGGTCAGAACTCTGGCGGATGCCCGGCCCGACCACGGCCAGGGCGAGAGCCGCCACGGCGGCCGCCCCGACGGCCACCGCCAGGCCGGCGGCCCGCCGCCGCCGCGGGCGGGCGGCATCGGCGGCCGCTTCGGTCGAGGCGGCGAACAACAGGGGATTGGCGCCGAGCGCGCCGAGGCGCTTCGGCGGGTTTGGCCGCGGCACCGGATTGGCGGCTTTGAGGTCGGCGATGGCGCGTCGGCGTCTCATGTTTGATCCTCCAGTTCTGAGTAACGACTTTGGAAGGCGGCGCGGGCGCGGCTCAGGCGCATCCAGACGGCGGGCGTCGAACAGCCGAGCAGCGCCGCGCATTCGGCGCCGCTGAGGTCGTCCCAGTAGTGGGCCATGAGGACTTCGCGTTGCGGCTCGGGCAGGGCGTCCAGACAGACTCGCACCCGTTCGCGCAGGTCGGCGAGCCCATCGCCCTGGCCGGGCGAATGCGGCTGGGGATCGCGGGTGAGTTCGCCGGCCACGGTCAGGCGCAATCGGTCGGCGCGGTCGGACGCCCGGCGGGCGTTCGCCAGCAGGTTGCGCGCCGTGACGAACAGCCAGGGCGGATCGGGTTGGCCATTCGCCAAGGCGCGCTCCCAGGCCAGGCGAAAGACTTCGGCGGCCAGATCGCGGGCCTGTTCGCGGTCCTGGGTGCGGCGCAGCAAATAGGCCTGGACGCGCGGATGGTGGGCTTGGAACAGTTCGGAGAAGCGCCGGTCCCGCGGCGACGCGGCGGCTGCTATGAGATCCGACTCTTCCACCCAGTCAACGCTATCGGCCGCGAGCGATGTCACACCCAACACATGTCGCGAGCGGGCCGAAACCTAACACCGGTCGGCCGGCGGCCGCCGCGCGCGGCATGATAAATGGATGAGGCTTTTCGCCGCCATCAGCCCCCCGGACGCCGTCAAGGACCACCTGGCGGGCGCGTTGGCATCCGCCCTCGGCCCCGGCACCGACCGTTCCGCGCCGCTCTCGCCGCGTCAGAACTGGCACATCACGTTGGCCTTTTACGGTGAGGTGCCCGATTGCGCCGGCCCGGTCTTCGAACAGGCCTTGGCCGCCGTCTTGCCCCCGTTGGGAGCCTTCCGCCTGGAACTGGCCGGAGCCGGGGTAATCCGGCGGCGGGTCGGCTGGATCGGGGTGGGCGGGCAAACCGCGACCCTCAAACGGGCCATGGCGGCGGCCGCCGACTTGCCGGGGCCGGCTGGCGGGTTGACCACGGGTCCGGCCGACGCCGCCCGCTCAAGCCGCCGGGCCGCGGCCCGGCAACCGCGCGCCCTGCGCCCGCACCTGACAATCACGCGGGCCGCCGATCACCCGGCTATCAGCCCGGCGCTGACCGCCCTGTCGGTTTACCGGGGACCGTCCTGGCTGGTCAACGCGGTCGAATTGATCGTCTCCGAAGTCGGCCGCGGCCCGGGCGGCCACGCCCTGCACACCCCTGTCGCCACCGTCCCCCTACCTTGATCGGACCTGGCCCGACTTAGTCCGACCTGGCCCGACCTGGTCGGACCCGGCCAGACCCGGCCAACCGCGCGGCCATGCCGCGTTCTAGCCCCGCCCCGGTCTGCGCCCAGTCCGGCTCCGGTTCGGACGTCGGCGCCATGTCCGGCGCCCTCCACTCGGTCTGGTTGGCGCTGCCATCCGGCCAGATGACCACGACGTCGTGGCGCCGGTTTCGCCGGCGGCCCGGGGTCATGCCGGCGGAGACGCCAGCCGCGCTGGTCGCCTCCGGCGGGACAGTGCGCGCGGCGCCCACGGTGGCGCCTTGGGCGCCATAGGCGCTCGCCGCGTAGGACAGGCGCGCCTGCCCGCCCGCATACTCCAGGGCGAGGGTAATCCAGGGTAAGGGCTGCGGCTCGGAGCGAGATTCCCAGGCCGCTTGGTCGCTGCGCTCGGTCAAATGGCGGCCGCCCGGCGGCGGTAAACCAGCGCGCGCACCGCCATGAACCAGCCGGCGTAGCCGAGCCAGACCAGAGTCAGGCCGAACGGACCGTCCGCCCAGGCCGCAACCGCCCCGGCCCAGGGCAGATAGCAGATCACAGAGGCCGCCATGCCCTTGGCGAGGAAGCCGCCGGACTCGGCCGCCCCCATCAAAATGCCGTCCAAGGCGAACGCCCAAGCCGCCAGCGGCATGCAGACCGCAACCGCCGCCACCGCCAAACCGGCGGCTGATCGCACCGCCGGGTCGGCGGTGAACGCCCACGGCAAGACCCACGACGATGCCGCGAAGACCGCTCCCAGCGCCGCCCCGGACCCCACCGACAGCGACACCACCGCCCGCTTGACCTCGGCCAGGTCGGGAGGTGGCCCGGCCTTGGCCGCCCGATCCGCGCGGATTGCGTCGCGGCCGCCGAGGGACGCGCCGACCAGCGCCTGGGCGGCGATCGCCAGGGCGTCGGTGCACAGAGCCGAGAACGACCAGACGTTCGAGACGATCTGGTGGGCCGCCAATTCGACGGCGCCGAGCGTTGTCGCCACCCACAAGGTGGCCAGCCCGGCGGCGCGCAGACAGCAAGTCCGGACGAACAGCGGGGCGCCGGCGCGCCCCGCCGCGCCGAGGCCCCGCGCCCGTGGCCCGAGCGCCGTCCCGGTCCGCCGGGCTAGCGCGACCACCGAACCGCCCGCCCAGGCGGCCATTCCAAGCTGGGAGATCACGGTGCCCAGAGCGGCGCCGCGAATGCCCATTCCGGCCGGGTAACAAAGCGTGAACGAGATTGTGGCGTTGGCGACGCCGCCGGCCAGCGCCACATACAAGGTCAGGCGGGTGTTTTGGAGGCCCCGCAAGACGCCGACGGCGGCCAAGACCACCAACATCGCCGGCAGACCCGGCGCCGACCAGCGCAGATACTCCGAGGCGGCGGCCAGCACGGCGGCGTCGGGGCCGAACCAGCCGAGGACCGGCCGCCCGAAGGCGACCAGGATCGCCGCGACCGGCAGACCCAGCCCGAGCGCCAGCCAGAGGGCGTCCACGCCGCGGCGGGCGGCATCGGGCAAATCGCCGGCGCCGAAGGCCCGCGCGACGCCGGCGGTGGTGGCGTAGGCCAGAAAAACGCACAGGTAGACGCAGGTCTCCAGGACCGCGCCGGCGAGCGCCAGCCCGGCCAGCGGGGCCGTGCCGAGGCGTCCGACGATGGCGCTGTCGACCATCACGAACAACGGCTCGGCCGCCAGCGCGCCAAGCGCCGGCGCGGCCAGGCGCAGCACGCGGCGGCGGGCGGAGGTCATGGCACCCGGCGAAGCCAATCCGGTTGGGCGAACTTGGTTCGGACCAGTTCGGCGGCGCGGGCCAGTTCGGCGGCGCTCGGGGCCGACCGCTCCAGACCGTAAAGCTCCTCGAAGTGGCCGATCAGCGCCCGGACTATGGCCTCGCGCGGCAGTCCGGTCTGGGAGCGCAGCGGGTCGACCCGTTTGGCGGCGGATTTGGTGCCTTTGTCGGACAGTTTCTCGCGGCCGATTCGCAGGACCTCGAGCATTTTGCCGGCGTCGATGTCGTAGGCCATGGTGACGTGGTGTAGCACCGCCCCGCCCGCGAAGCGCTTCTGGGCCGCCCCGGCGATTTTGCCGGCCGGGCTGGCGATGTCGTTGATCGGCAAGTAGCTGGCGTCAATGCCGAGCGCCCGCAAGGCGCCGACGCACCAAGCGTCGAGGAAGGCGTAGGAGTCGACGAAGCTCATGGCGTCCACCAAAGACTCGGGAACCACCAGCGAATAGGTGATGGTGTTGCCCGGCTCGACGAACATGGCGCCGCCGCCGGAGACGCGTCGCACCACGGTGACGCCGTGGCGGGCGGCGGCCTTGTGGTCGACTTCGTCCGACCAGGATTGGTAGGAGCCGATGACGACGGCGTTGGACGCCCAGTCCCAGAAACGGAGCGTTGGGCCGCGCCGCCCGGCGGCCAACTCTTCGGCGTAGACCTGGTCCAACGCCATCTGGGTGTGCGGGTCGCGGGGGCGCTCTTCGATCAAGGTGAAGGCGTGGTCGGCCCAAGTCGACGACCTCCCGAGCGCGCGGCGCGCGGCGATCGCCACCGCGGCGGGGTCGAATCCGACCAGGTTGTCGGTCGGCTCAAGCGCTTGGGACACCCGCTCCGCCAGCGTCCGGGCTTGATCGTCGACCGACGCGCCGATCAGCGCGGCTTCGATCCGGGCCAGGGCGTCATCCGGCTCGAGGAAGAAGTCGCCGGCCAAACGGGCCGCCGTCAGCCGTCCGCCGGCCGCCGCCAACTCGACGGCCACGAGTTTCCCGCCCGGGGTTTTGTATTCGCCGCG
>JAITKC010000146.1 GCA_031278665.1 Bifidobacteriaceae bacterium
GGACCGAATGGTTCGAGTTGGACGCGGCCGACGGACCGGATCCGGCCAGCGCCGAGGGGCGGCGGGCCAGGGCCGGCACCGAGCCGTTGGTGGCCGCCGGGTCGACGGCCGTCCAAATCCAGGTCCTGTCGGCGCCGGGCGGGGAACTGCCGGCCGGGCTCGCGCCGGCGGTGGTGCCGCTCGACCCCGGCGAAGTCGACCCCGACCCGTCCAGCGCCGGGCAAACCGACGCGGTGGCGGGCGGCGGGCCGGGCGCCTCGGCGCCGCTCGGCCAGACCCTGGGCGCCTCGACGACGGCCTCGAACACCCAACCGACCGTCAACCCGCGGTCGAAATGGAACGCCGCGCCGGCCGACTACTCCGGCAACACCCCGAAGGGCCAGCCGGTGCTGGCGGACAAGCTCTCCGGCGCGATAATCCATCACCAGGCGGGCAGCAACGTCTACACCGAGGCCCAGGTTCCCGGCGTCATCCGCTCGATCCAAAGCTGGCACATGGGCAACAACGGCTGGGACGACATCGGCTACAACTTCTTAGTCGACAAATACGGCGGCATCTGGGAGGGACGCGAGGGCGGGATCGACCAGAACGTGGTCGGGGCCCACGCCTTCGAGTTCAACACCGGAACCACCGGGGTCTGTTTCCTCGGCTCGATGGAAACCGCCCAGCCGAGCGCGGCCGCCCTGGACGCGGCCGGGCGCCTGGTCGCCTGGCGGCTCGGCCTGGCCGGCATCGCCAGCCTGAAAGGCCAGACCGTCTACCCGAATGACCCGCTCAAACAGTCGAAGCCGATCGTCGCCGGTCACCGCGACGTCAACGCCACCACCTGCCCGGGCCGGTACCTCTACGCCAAATTGGACTTCATCCGCTCCTATCAGCCAATCCCGGCGCTCACGCGGCGCGTCGCCCAGTCGGTTCTAAGCCCGGACCTGGACGGCGACGGGCGCGGCGAGATCCTGGCCGTGGACGACTTGGGCGCCTTGTTGATGTTCCCGATGACCTCGGCCACGCAACTCGGCCCGGCGGTCCAGATCGGCAGCGGCTGGACCGGGTACACCTTGTTGGCGCCGGGCGACTGGAACGGCGACGGCATCGGCGACCTGATGTCGGTCGATCCGGCCGGGCGGCTGATCTTGTACCCGGGCGACGGCGAACTGGGGTTCAGCTCACAGCGCATCGGCTGGGGCTGGACCGGTTACGCGCCGACGGTGTCGCCAGACCTCGACGGCGACGGCTGCCCGGATATTCTGGCGATCAAACTGTCGAGCCATGTCCTCTACCTCTACCGCGGCGACGGCAAAGGCGGCTTCAAACAATCGGCCGGCCAGCGAGTCGGCTCCGGCTGGCAGGGCTGGGAGCTGCACGCCGCCGGCGACCTCGGCGGCGACAAACTGGGCGACATCTTCGGGGTCAGCCCGGACGGCCTGCTCTACTCGTATCAAGGCGTCAAAGGCGGCGGTTTCGGCCCGCGCGCGCGGGTCGGGTCCGGCTGGAACGGATGGCGGCTGATGGCGGGCGCCGACCTGACCGGAGACTCCAGGCCGGATATAGCCGGGCTGGAAAAGACCAAGCGGTTCGTCAACGTCTACGAGTGGCTCAAGGCCGGCTGGTTCGCCGCCCCCGTCCAGGTGGCCGAGGACTGGTAGCGCCGAACTCGAAGACCCGGGGATCGGCCAGGAACGCCGCCGCCAACGGCAGGCAATAGAACAACTGTAGGAAGTAGCGGGTGAGCATGGCCGGCCCCAGGAAAATCGGCGCGCAAGAGGCCAGCGCCACCAGGGCCACCGGGTAGAAGGCCGAGGGCCGCCCGCGCCTTCCCCGGGCCCAGCTCAGCGCCGCCGAGAAGGCGAACAGCCAGGCATATGTTCCGGGCGACCAAAGCCAGCCCAGGACCGGCGCCTCGAAGACGGTCCGCGACTGGTTGGAGAAGGCCGCGTAGACCTGGCGGACCAAAGCCGGCCCTTTCGGGGCCACAACGCCCGGGGGCTCGGTGCTGTAACAGAAGTAGCTGGTGCCGGTGGTCGGATAGAGCGAACCGGCGGAAGAGATCGAATAGGCGTCGATCACCGCCCCCGGCAACCAGCCCTGAACTGTCGCCGCCGCCAGGGCGTCGGCGTAAAGGCCGGGGTGGCTTGCCCCGACCTCGGCCCAGAGCCCGAAAAATCCCTTGGCGTCCCGCTCGATGCGTTCGCCGTCGGCGCCCAGGATCACCGGGTCGGCCAGTTGCGGACGGTACTTGGCCAGGGCCTCCGGCTTGACATACCACTCCAGCCGGCGGGCCTGGTCGGCGGTCAGCGCGGCCGGGGATTGGTTGTAGGCGCGGGCCAACTGTTGCAGGGGGGCCGAATAGGTGGCCGCGGCGTCGCCCTCGGCAAGGCCCAGCAAGCCCTTGTAGACCAGCGGGTCGAGTAGCAAACCGGCCAGCGAGGCGCCGGCGAAACAGATCGCCAAAGCCTTCCGGGCCGGCCGGAAGGTGGCCAATAGCAGGACTGTGAAGAGCAAGAAGACGTAAATGGCGTCCCGGCGCAAAGCGATCGCCGCGAAGGCCAGGACGGCGGTCAGCAGCCAGCGCCGCCGGCTGGGCGTCTTCAGGGCGTCCACCAGGTTGACGGCCAGGGCCAGGACGACGGCCGAGAACAGCGTGTTGCGCGCCCAGTTGAGCGAGAACAGCGCGATGGTCGGGAACAGGGCGAAGTAGGCCAGCCCGCCCCAGCGCACGGCCCGCGTCACCCGCCAGGCCCGCAGGCGCCGCAGCGTGTGGGCGAAGACGGCCGCCACGGTGAGCGACTGGATCGCGATCCAGGCGGCGATGCCGTAGTTGTTACTGCCGGTCAGCGAGCTGACGAAGTCCTGGACGGCGGTCGCGGCGATAGTGTGGATCGGCGGCATGGCGGTGGTCACGGCGCCGGCCTGGGCGGACCGGTAGGCCGTGGCGGCGTCATAGCACCAAAAGCCGGGCCAGCCGGAAAGCCAGACCGGCGTCCAGGCCAACCAGATGACCGCCCAGTCGAACCAGAAGGCCCGTCGCCGGTTGCGCCAGACCGGCGGCGGGCGCCGCCGGGGGCGTTCGACCAGCCGCCGGGCGGCCGCGGCCAATTGGGCGAAGACCACTGTCAAGGCGGCGATCACGAGGTAGAACCAGGGCGAAGTCCAGGGCGCCGCGCCCCGGACGGTTATCGATTGGCCGATCGCCAGGGCGGCGGCGGCCGGGAAGCCCGCCACCCAGGCCATTTTGCCGGGACGGGCAAGGCGCCGCGCCAGGCGCCGCCAGGGCGGGGGCGCCTTCGCCTCCGCCAACGCCGCCGCCGGCCC
>JAITKC010000238.1 GCA_031278665.1 Bifidobacteriaceae bacterium
GCCCGAGCTGGCCCGCGCTGGCTGGCCGCGCAGTTAGGCCTGCCAGCCCGCAGGCAGCACACGGCGCACCGACTCGACCGCCGGCTCAAGCGTTTCCCGTCGCGCACCGTTTCCTATCACGGGAAACAGCCCATATTGGGAAACAGTGGAGTTCAAATCACCTCTCTGACACCCAATTGACTCGACGTTTTTCCTGTGGGGGTCACTCTTGACGGCAATACCGTTGAGTTAGGGTGATCGTAGTCGGACGGTCCGGTTGGGCGGCTTGGCTGTGGTCGAGGCGCGTTTGACCGGGAACCTGCCGCACTTCCTTTTGACGGCGCGGGGGTAGGCCGGGGCTTGCGCTTGGGGAGCCAGGAGGCGGCGATGTCGCGGGCGCGGCGGGGTTCAGGCCGCCGCTCCGGGGTCCGCCAGTTGGCGCGGGTCCAACCCGGTCGCCTCGGCCACCGCCGCCGGCGCCATCCCCATCGCCAGCAAACGAGCCGCCACCGCCCGCGCCCCTTCCAGCCGGCCTTCTGCTCGACCTTCTGCCCGGCCTTGGGTCCTGCCTTCTGCCCGGCCTTGGGCGAGTCCTTGGGCGAGTCCTTGTTCGGCGCCGCTGTGGCGGGCGTGGGCCAGTTCGGCCTCCGCGGTCGCCCTGGCCTTCTCCAACACGTCTGCCATCTCGCGCTCCTCGGTCCGAAGGTTGACGTACTCGATCATTTTAGACGCCTCGCGCAGATAGGCCGGGGCGCCCTGGGGCGCCACCCCGGTCAGCAGAAACTCCCGCCAAGCGGCCTGGCGCCCGGTCAGCCCCGCCGACTTCGTCAGGTCCCAGTAGCCGACCCGCAACAAGTCCGGCACCATCGCCTCGCCCAGCGCCGGGTCGTACAACCGGTACATCCGCAACGCCGCCGGCGACCCGCCCAATTCCTCTGCGACGATGTTCAACCCGTAGACCGCCCGCAGCGACGAGTACCGCCAGTCCGCCGCCCCCTTTAGCTCGGCCGCCGCCCGGTCGTAACGCGAGTTGAACCGGTCGAACAGGTAATACAGGGACCGGGCCTCGAAAAACCGGGTCAAATGCAACTGCAGCTCGACCACCAGGTCGAGCGCGGCGTCGACCGCCAACGTCACGTCCCTGAACGTCTGACGCAGCTTCGCCAACTCGTCCTCGCCCGCGCCCAGGTCGCGGGGTTGGATCGAATACGGGTTCTCGATCCTGATCTGCCCCAACTCCGCCTCGATCCCGAAGAAGTCCGCGATGAACCCCTGCGGGACCGCCTCGTGGCCCTGCGAACACAAAATCTTCTTGAACGCCAAATCGCTCGTCGGCCTCAACCTGGCCGCATTCCCGCCCACCGGCAACTCCCTTCCGACAACAGCCTGACAACGACAAAACCAACCTAGACGGCGGCTCTGACACCAAACCGAGGCGGCGGCATCGGGCACACACGCCACCGGAGCGAACCCGGCGGCAACCCGGGAAACGGAACACCGGGCCTGGCCCCATGCGCCGGTGGCACGGGAGCTGAACACCGGGCCGGTCGCACGTTCCGGCGTCTGGGGGAGGGCGCGGGTTCAGACGGGTTTTCGTTCGCGGGTTCGGGGGATCAGGGCGCGCACGATGAACCAGCCGTCTTCGACGCTGAAGCTGAGCGAGCCGCCCAGAGACTCGACCACCCAGCGCATGTTGGCGGCGCCGTAGCCGTGGCGGGCGCGGTCGCCTTTGGTGGTCTGCGGCAGCCCGTCGACGAATTCGACCGGATGGGGCAGGTGGTTCTCGAAGCGAATTGTCATGAAGCCGCCCTGGGCGAAGGCCGAGACCTTGACACTGCGGCGCTCTGGATCCGCGATGCGGGCGGACGCCTCGACGGCGTTGTCGATCGCGTTGCCGAACAAGGCTGACAACTGCATCGGGTCCATGAAGTCGAGCGCGGCGCCATCGACCATGCAGGTCATCGAAATCCCCAACTGCTGACAACGTTTCAGTTTCGAGCCCAGCACCGTGTCCAGCAGCGAGTTGCCGGTCTCGATTTGCGACTCGTAGCCCCGGAAGGCGTCCTCCAGGGCTTGGAGATACTCGGAGCGGCGCTCGGCCGAATCCTCCGACCGCATCGCCGCCACGTAATGTTTCAGGTCGTGGTGCATGCGGCGGAGGTCTTCGGCGTTTCGCTTCGACTCGACATACTGCTTGTGCTGGGCGCTCATGACGGCGCGGGCCTCGGCCAACTCAATGGCGTCGCGTGTGCGGTTGCGGTTGGACTGCTGGGCGTACAGGGCCACGAAACCCGCCAGGTCGACCAACGTGCGGATATAGAAGATGTCCATCGCCTGACGCCCGGAGAATGGCGTGGTGGTGCTGAAAAAGCTGAGATTCGAGGTCAGGAAGGTGGCGATGGCGATGCCGCCGGCCGTCGTCAGCGTTCGCCCGTTGACGGCGAGCGGCGCCCGGCGCGGGAAGTTGCGCCGCTCGGCCAGGTAGGCCGCGCCGAATCCGAGCCCGTAGGCGCTCACCAACAGCGCCAGGCTGGCCGCGAACCCGAACGGGTCCGCCTGGGCCGACGGGACGGTGGGGGACCAGTGCACCCAAAGCTGCCATTCGAGGGAGGCGACCAATTCGGCGAGCACAAACGCGCGCGCGGCCAGGTACCAGGAGTCGCGCGGCGAGGTGGCGGCGCTAAGGCGCGTGAAGGCGAACATCGCCACCACCGCCAGCGCCATCCCCAACATCCAAAGCGACAGCGGCCACGATCCGGCCA
>JAITKC010000302.1 GCA_031278665.1 Bifidobacteriaceae bacterium
CCTTCGGACACCGCCCGGCGCCCGCCGCCCGCGTCGGCTACTTCCGCGCCGCCGGGGCCAGCGTCATCGCCGGCCGGCGGCTGACCGTTGACGGCCTCCCGCTCTTCCGACGGCTCGGCCGCCCCGGCCTGTTCGACGTTGCGGGCCAAGGCGATGATGCCGTCGCCGGCATCGGGCTTGGCGAAAACCACGCCCATCGTGTCGCGGCCCTTGGCGGGCACCTCGTCGACGCGGGAGCGCACCACCTTGCCGCCGTGCATGATCACCAGCACCTCGTCGTCCGCGTCGGTGATCAGCGCCCCGACCAGGTCGCCGCGCTGTTCGGCGAGTTTGGCCACTTTGATGCCGAGCCCGCCCCGGCCTTGGACCCGGTACTCGCTGACCGGCGTGCGCTTGGCGAAACCGCCTTCGGTGACCACGAAGACGTCGGCGCCATCGCGCACCACATCCATGGCGAGCAACTCGTCGCCTTGTCTGAAGCGCATCCCGGTGACCCCCGAAGTCGCTCGGCCCATCGGCCGAAGCGCCTCGTCCCAGGCGGTGAACCGGATCGACATGCCTTTGCGGGAGACCAGCAGAAGGTCCATCGAGGAGTCGACCAGCCGGGCGGCGACGACCTCGTCGGAGGCGCCGTCGGCGTCTTCGCGCAAGTTGATGGCGATGATGCCGCCGGTCCGGGCGGAGTCGTATTCGACCAGCGGCGTCTTCTTGACCAAACCCCGTTTGGTCGCCAGCACCAGATGCTCGGCTTGGTTGTAGTCCTTGATGGCCAGCACCTGGGCGATCCGCTCGCCCGGCTGGAAGGCCAGCATGTTGGCGACATGCTGGCCTTTGGCGTCGCGCCCGCCCTCCGGCAGGTCGTAGCCTTTGGCGCGGTAGACCCGGCCGAAGTTGGTGAAGAAAAGCAGCCAGTGGTGGGTGGTGGCGATGAAGAAATGCTCGACCAGGTCGTCCTCGCGCAATTGGGCGCCTTTGACGCCCTTGCCGCCGCGGCGCTGGGAACGGTACTGGTCGACCCGGGTGCGCTTGGCGTAGCCGCCGCGGGTGATTGTGACCACCACGTCCTCTTCCGGGATCAAGTCCTCGTCGGTGACCTCGCCCTCGAACGGCAAGATGCGGGTCCGCCGCTCGTCGCCGTATTTGGCGACGATTTCGCCTAATTCGTCGGAGACGATCCGCCGCTGGCGGTCGGGACTGGCCAAGATGTCCTCGTAGTCGGCGATGCGCAGTTCGATCGCGGCGTGCTCGTCGACGATCTTCTGACGTTCCATGGCCGCCAGGCGGCGCAGTTGGAGCTCCAAGATGGCGTTGGCCTGGACCTCGTCGACCTCGAGCAGCCCGATCAGGCCCTGCCTTGCCACCTCGACTGAAGCTGAGGCCCTGATTAGGGCGATCACCTGGTCCAGGGCGTCGAGCGCCTTGAGGTAGCCGCGCAAGATGTGGGCGCGCGCCTCGGCCTCCGCCAGCAGGTAGCGGGTCCGGCGGACCACGACCTCGAGTTGGTGGGCGGTCCAGTGGCGGACGAACGAGTCGAGTTTGCGGGCTCGCGGCACGCCGTCGACCAGCGCCAGCATATTGGCGCCGAAGGTGTCTTGAAGCTGGGTCTGCTTGTAGAGGTTGTTCAGCACCACTTTCGGGACGGCGTCGCGTTTGAGCAGAATGACCAGGCGTTGTCCGGTTCGCCCGGAAGACTCGTCGCGCAGGTCGGCGATACCTTGGATGCGGCCGTCTTTGACCAGTTCGCCGATCCGGGCGGCCAAGCGGTCGGGGTTGACCTGGTAGGGGAGTTCGGTGACCACCAGGGCGTTGCGCCCGCCGATTTCCTCGACCTCGACCACCGACCGCATGGTGATCGAGCCGCGCCCGGTCCGGTAGGCGTCTTTGATTCCCTTGACGCCCAAGATCAGCGCCCCGGTCGGGAAGTCCGGCCCCGGGATCCGCTCGATCAGCGCCTCCAGGAGCTCCTCGTGGGAGGCGTCGGGGTGGTCGAGATGCCATTGCACGCCGGCCGCGACCTCGCGCAGATTGTGCGGCGGAATGTTGGTGGCCATTCCGACCGCGATTCCGGCTGAGCCGTTGACCAGGAGGTTCGGGAAACGCGCCGGCAGCACCACCGGCTCTTTGGCGCGGCCGTCGTAGTTGTCCTGGAAGTCGACCGTGTCGCGCTCGATGTCGCGGACCAGTTCCATGGCCAGCGGCGCCATCCGGCATTCGGTGTAACGCGGGGCGGCCGCCCCGTCGTCGCCGGGCGAGCCGAAGTTGCCCTGTCCGTCGACCAGCGGGTAACGCAGCGACCAATCCTGGACCAACCGCACCAAAGTGTCGTAAATGGCCGAGTCGCCGTGGGGATGGTATTGGCCCATCACCTCGCCGACCACGCGGGTGCATTTGGAGTAGCCGCGGTCGGGCCGGTAGCCGCCGTCGTACATGGCGTAGACGACGCGCCGGTGAACCGGTTTCATGCCGTCGCGGATATCGGGCAAAGCCCGGCCGACGATGACGCTCATCGCGTAGTCCAGATAGGACCGGCGCATTTCGGTTTGCAAGTCGACCGGTTCGATCCGCCCCGCTTCGGGCGCCGGCGGCGCCTGGCCGCCTGGATTGTCGGGGCCGGAGTTGTCGGCCGCGGGCGCCGGCGGCGGCGGCGGACCGGTCAGATTGTTTTCAGTCACTGGTGTCCTTAGATGTCCAGGAAGCGCACGTCATGGGCGTTGCGTTGGATGAAGGCCTTGCGGGACTCGACGTCCTCGCCCATCAGAATCGAGAAAGTCTCCTCGACCGCTGCGGCCTCCTCCATGGTGATTTGGAGCAGGGTCCGCTGGTCTGGGTCCATGGTGGTCTCCCACAACTCTTGGTAGTTCATCTCGCCCAGGCCCTTGTAGCGCTGGATGCCGTTTTCCTTCGGAATGCGTTTGCCGGACTGAGCCCCGGCGGTCAGCAATTGGTCGCGCTCGCGATCCGAGTAGGCGAATTGGTGTTCGGAGTTAGTCCACTTCAACCGATAGAGCGGCGGCTGGGCCAGGTAGACGTTGCCGTTTTTGATGAGCGAGGGCATATACCGGTAGAGGAGGGTCAGCAGCAGCGTCTGAATGTGCTTGCCGTCCACGTCGGCGTCCGCCATCAGGACGATCTTGTGATACCGCAGTTTCGCCAAGTCGAAGTCTTCGCCTATGCCGGTGCCGAAAGCCGTGATCAAAGCCTGGATCTCGGTGTTCGACAGGGCCCGGTCCAGCCGCGCCTTCTCGACGTTCAGGATCTTCCCCCGGATCGGCAAAATCGCCTGAGTTTCCGGGTTGCGCCCGCGAATCGCCGAGCCCCCGGCCGAGTCGCCCTCGACTATGAAGATTTCCGAGACGGACGGGTCGCGCGACGAGCAGTCCTTCAGTTTGCCCGGCATTCCGCCGGATTCCAGCAGCCCTTTGCGCCTGGTCGCCTCACGGGCTTTGCGGGCCGCCAGACGGGCGGCCCCGGCCTGCATGGCTTTGCGGATTATGTCTTTGGCCTCCGCCGGATGCGAGTCGAGCCAGTCCCCCAGCCGTTCGCCGACCACTTTTTGGACAAAGGTCTTGGCTTCGGTGTTGCCCAGTTTGGTCTTGGTTTGGCCCTCGAATTGGGGCTCCTTCAATTTGACCGAGATCACCGCCGTCAACCCCTCGCGGACGTCCTCGCCGGTCAGATTGTCGTCTTTGTCCTTGAGCAGGTTCTTGTCGCGGGCGTAGCGGTTGACCAGCGAGGTCAAGGCGGCGCGGAAACCCTCTTCGTGGGTTCCGCCGTCGGTGGTGTTGATGGTGTTGGCGAAGGTGTGCACGGCCTCCGAATAGGCGGTCGTCCATTGCATGGCGACCTCGACCGAAATCGACGAATCGGGGGCCTCGGATTCGAAGAAGATCACCTCCGGGTTGACCGACTCGCTCTTGCGGGCGGCGTTGAAGTGCTCCACGTAGTCGATCAGACCGCGGTCGAACCGGTAGGTCACGGCCCGGACGGTGTCGGCCTCGTCCGGCCCCTCCTCGCCGGTGTCGTGGCCGGGGCGGCGGTCGGTCAACGAGATCGTCAGGCCCCGGTTGAGGAACGCCATCTGCATGAAGCGCAGCCTGAGCGTCTCGAAGTCGAAGTCGACCGTCTCGAAGATTTCGGTGTTCGGCCAGAAGGTGATGACCGTCCCGGTCCGCCCGGTCGGCGCCCCGCGTTCGATTTCTCCCACCGGCGAGCCGTGGTCGAAGGCCATATGCCAGACGAATCCGTCCCGGTAAACCTCCGCCTCCAGGCGCGTCGACAACGCGTTGACCACCGACACGCCCACCCCGTGCAAACCGCCGGAGACGGTGTAGCCGCCGCCGCCGAATTTGCCGCCCGCGTGCAGAACCGTCAACACCAGTTCGAGGGCCGTTTTCTGTTCGGCGGTGTGGATGGCGACCGGGATGCCGCGGCCGTTGTCCTCGACTCGCAGCGCGCCATCGGGCATGATCGCCACCTCGATGCGGGTCGCGAAACCGGCCAGGGCCTCGTCCACGGAATTGTCCACCACCTCGTAAACCAGGTGGTGAAGGCCGCGTTCGCCGGTTGAGCCGATGTACATGCCCGGCCGTTTGCGGACCGCGTCGAGCCCCTCTAAGACGGTGATGTCGTCGGCGTCGTAATGGACTTCTTCTGGTCGTCCGGAGATCGCCTGGTCAGGCAGACTGGGCACGTGTTCAGCTTTCTGTCGGCAGTCGGATCGGCCCCTCGCAGTCGAGAAACTAGCTTCCGGGCGTGCGGACCCGGAATGTGTACAGGGGTAGCCGACAGCTAGTTTAGCGCCTCACAAGCCGATTTCGCGGCTTTAGCCGGTTCCGGTCGCGTTGGGCTGAACGGACCGGTCAGACTCTGAAACGCCGGCGGCGGCGCGCCTCCGGCCCGAGCACCTCGATAGACGACACCAGGCCGGCGCCGACCCGTTTGTCGATAGCCGCCCGCAGTTGCGGCGCCAGAAGCCTGATTTCGGCCGCCCACGGCGATGAGTCGGCTTTGACGGTCAGTTTTCCGTCTTCGAGACCGACGATTTCGCAGTGCGCCGAGACCTGGGGTCCGACGATGCCGGCCCAGTCGGCCACCAGTTCGCCGGCGGCGGCGTTGCCCTGCCAGCCTTCGATGGCGATCAGCTCGTCGACCAACTCGCCGACCGGTTTCGGGTCGCGCCCGTCCGACCAGCGCCCGGCCGGGCGACTCGGCCTGAATCTGGTCGACCCGCGCATGATCCGAGCCAACGCCGCCTTGTCCGCCCGCGAATCGGCCGCCTGGCGCCCGGCGGCCGCCGGATCACAGGCCGGCCCCGGTCCGGCTTCGCCAGTTTCGCCGTCCGGCCACAACTGGGATTGTTCAACCATCGGCCGACACCTGCCCGCCTTCGACGGCGAACCACCGGTCGGTCAGCCCCTCGGGCACGTCGGCCCTGACCGCGGCGGTCACCAAGACCTGTTCGACTCCGGCCACCAGGCCGGTTAGCGCCGCCCGGCGGCCGGCGTCGAGTTCGGCGAACACGTCGTCCAGGATCAGCACCGGGTCGTCGTCCATTTCCGCCCGGATGACCTCAAACGAACCCAAGCGCAAGGCCAAGGCGAGCGACCACGATTCGCCGTGCGAGGCGTAGCCGCGGGCCGGCAGGCCGTCGAGGCCAATCTCCAAATCTTCGCGCTGCGGGCCGTTCAGCGACAGGCCGCGCTCCAATTCCTTGGCCCGCCCGTCCGCCATCGCCGCCAACAGTTTGCGCTCGACGTCGGCGACGGCATCGTGCTCCGTGGCCGCAACCGTCGAACGATAGTCCAATTCGACCTCGCCGCCGCCGGCCAGTCGCCCATATAGTTCCGCCACCCGGGGGCGCAGTTTGGCCGTCAAAGCCAGCCGTTGGGCGATAATCGCCGCGCCGAGGGCCGCCGCCGGGGCGTCCCAAACTTCCAGGCCGACGATGCCGCCGGCGAGCCTTTCGCCGCTCAGCCCGGCCAAGCTTTTCAGCAGCGCCGATCGCTGGCGGATGACTTTGTCGTAATCGGCCAGCACACCGGCCATCGACGGCCGCAGTTGGATCGCCAACTCGTCTAGGAAGCGCCGGCGGATCTCCGGCGGCCCCTTGGCCAGCGCCAAATCCTCCGGCACAAATGCCACCGCCCTGGTCACTCCGAGCAGTTCGGACGGTTTGACTTTGGCGCGGCCGATCAAGGCCTGATTGGCCTTTCCCGGCACGACTTCCAAACTCACCGTGGCCACCCGCTCGCCCCTGGCCAGACGCGCCCGGATCACCGCTTTGCCGGCCCCTTGGCGGACTAACGCCTGGTCGGTGGCGGTGCGATGGGATGACAGGGTGGCCAGGTAGGCGACGGCTTCGACCAGGTTAGTTTTACCTTGGCCGTTCGGCCCGACGAAGGCGGTGACACCCGGTTGAAGGCTGACCACCGTGTCGCGATGGGACCTGAAGTCGGTCAGCGCCAGGTCCGTCAGGTGCACCCGCCCAGCCTACCGATCACCGCCCGGCCGGGCGGGTCAACCAAATCAGACGGCCAACCGGATCAGACCGTGAACCGGATCGGCACCAGCAGGTACTTGTAGTCCGACAACAGCCGGCCGTCCGCGTAACCCTGAAATAACACCGGCTTATTCGGCCCGTTCATCAACATTTTGACTTCCGGCGAGCCAATCACCGACAGCCCTTCAAGCAGGAAATGCGGATTGAAGGCGACTGTGATGGGGCTGGTCACCTGGGCCTCGAGGACTTCCGACGCCTGGGCGTTGTCGCCTGCCCCGGCGTTCAGGACGGCTTCGTGTTCGCCGAAGGCGATTTGCACCGGGGTGTTGCGGTCGGCCACCAGCGAAACCCGGCGGACCGCCTCGACCAACGCCTGGACCGAGAGCACGGCCGAAACCTCGAAGGATTCCGGGAACAGTTTGCGGACCTGCGGGTAGTCGCCGTCTATCAGCAACGAGGTAGTTTCCCGGCCGGCCGCCGAGAAACCGATTATGTCGGCTATGCCGGGGGCGGTCAGCGAGACCTCGACTTGTTCGGTGTGTCCGAACGCCTTCGCCACGTCGACCAGTGTGCGGGCTCTGACCAGGGCCACCCGTGAGACGTCGGGGGAAGTCGGCTTCCAGGTCAGTTCTTTGATGGCCAACCTGTAGCGGTCGGTCGCCAGGAAGGTCAGATTCTCGCCTTCTATTTCGACGCGCACGCCGGTCAGCAACGGCAGCGTCTCGTCGCGAGTGGCGGCCACCGCCACCTGGCCGACGGCCGAGGCGAAGCTGCCGGCGTCGATGGCGCCCACGGCCGAGGGCAGGATCGGCAAGGCCGGGTAGTCGTCGAGGGTCATAGTCGGCAAAGTGAAAGTCGACGACCCGCAGGTCACAATCGCCCTCGGCCCGTCGAGTTGGACGGTCACCGGCTTGGCCGGCAGCAGTTTGGCGATCTCTGCCAGTAAGCGGCCCGACACCAGGATCTCGCCTGTCTCGGTCACATCGGCCGCGAAGTCGACTTTGGCCGAAACCTCGTAGTCGAATGTGGCCAGCGTGACGCGGCCGCCGTCATCGGTCGCCGCCTTCACCCGCACGCCGCTGAGCACCGGGCTCGGCGGGCGGGCCGGCAAAGCCCGGGCCACCCAACCGACCGCGTCCGCCAATATGTCTCTGTCGACCATGAACTTCATGGCATTTCCTCCGAATCGTTACTGTTCCAGTCCAACCTTACGCCGAGAACAAATCGGTCCGGCTCGCCGGCACGCCTATGTGGGCTATCCACAGCTTTCCTAGTTAGAACAAGCAATAGTAGTAGTAAGGGCTGTGGATTGTGTGGGCGACGGGCCGATGTCCTGGTCAGGGTCGGCGCCAAGCTGTGGATCAGTCGGTGGACGGCCGGTGGACAAGCCGGGCGGGCGGTGAATCGGCGCGCGGGCGGCCAAACTTGTCCACAGGACGAAGGCGGTTGTTCCCCGTTCCGGGCGGTTCATCCACCGCTATCCACAGGTTTACTCACAACTGGGGAATTCTATTTTGCAACCAAAAACCACCGCAACGTTCAACCGCCGTTAAGACGGCGTTAGGAATGGGCTCTGGGGCGGCCGGTGAGAAAAAGCCTTGTTTGGTCCTCCGATACGGCGGACCTAAGTCCAAAGCCGGACTAAGCGATCGCCTGCTGCTTGATACGGTAGGTCAACTCGGAGATCTTGGTGTACAAGGCCGGCTCTTCGGACAGCGCCGACTTGACCTTGTTGTAGGCGTAAAGCACCGTGGTGTGATCGCGGCCGCCGAATTCGCGGCCGATGTTCGGCAGCGACAACTGCGTCAGCTCCCGGCAAAGGTACATCGCTATCTGGCGCGCCTCGACCAAAGGCCGGCTGCGGGAAGGTCCCGAAAGCTCCTCGATCGTCAGCGAGAAGTAGCGGGCGATTTGACCGATTATGAGGCTTGGGGTGATCTCCGTCTCATGGTCGGTTATCAAGTCGCGCAGCACAATCTCCGCCAGGGGAAGGTCGATGGCTTGTGAGTTGAGGTTGGCGAAGGCGGTGACGCGGATCAGGGCGCCCTCAAGCTCCCTGATGTTGGAAGAGATCCGCGAGGCGATGTACTCGAGGACCGCCGGCGGGGCGTTAGTTCCCTCGCTGGCCGCCTTTTGGCGCAAGATGGCAATCCTGGTTTCAAGGTCTGGTGGTAGGACGTCGGTTAGAAGACCCCCCTCGAAACGGGTCAGCAACCGGTCCTGAAAGTCGTTTAGCTGCTTGGGCGGAGTGTCGGAGGTGATGACGATGTGGCGGCCGGAGTTGTAAAGCGTGTCGAAGGTGTGGAAGAACTCCTCCATCGTCCGGTCCTTGCGGGCGAGGAATTGGATGTCGTCGATCAGCAGAATGTCGTTGTTGCGATACCGGTACTTGAACGCCTCCATCTGGGTGTCTTGGACGCAATTGATGAAGTCGTTGACGAATTCCTCAGACGTCGTGTAGAGGATTCTAAGATGCGGGTACAGCGTCAGGGCGTAGTTGCCGATGGCGTGAATCAGGTGGGTCTTGCCGAGTCCGGAGCCGCCGTAAATGAATAGCGGGTTGTAGGTCTTGGCCGGCGATTCGGCGACCGCCCGGGCGGCTGCCGCGGCGAAACGGTTCGACTTGCCCACCACGAACGACTCGAAGGTGTGTCGGGGCTGAAGATGCGACTCATGGGCGGCGGCCGCCTTCGGGGACCGCCTGGGCGGCTCCGCC
>JAITKC010000342.1 GCA_031278665.1 Bifidobacteriaceae bacterium
TCGGGGGGGGGGTTATTTTTGTGCCCCTTTTGGGGGGGGGGGTGGGGGGGGGGGGGGCGGCGCCCTAGGAGGCGAAGGCGTTGTCGACGTGGAAGTTGTAGAGCTGGCGGGCCGAGCCGTAGCGTCTGAAGTCGGACGGGTCGTCGGTCCGGCCGGCGGCCTGAAGCAGGCGGGCCAGCTCCTTTAGGTGTTCGGGGCGCATCGGCTTGGCGACGCAATCGGCGCCGAGGCTGGCGACTTCGCCTTTGACGTAGAGCCGGGCCTCGTAGATCGAGTCGCCCAGCCCGTCGCCGGCGTCGCCGCAGACCACCAGGGTTCCGGCCTGGGCCATGAAGGCCGACATGTGGCCGACGTCGCCGCCGACCACGATGTCCACGCCTTTCATCGAAATGCCGCAGCGGGCGGCGGCGTCGCCGTCGATCACCAGCAGGCCGCCGTGGGCGGTGGCGCCGGCCGACTGCGAGGCGCCGCCGGCCACGTGGACGCGGCCGGACATCATGTTCTCGGCCACTCCGACACCGGCGTTGCCGGTTATCTCGACCGCGGCCTGTTCGTTCATGCCGGCGGCGAAGTAGCCGACGTGGCCCTCGATCCGGACCGCGATCGGCTCGGTCAGCCCGACGGCCAGGGCGTGGGCCCCGTCCGGGTGGACCACCTCCCAGCTAGAGCCGGCCGGGGCCCGGTGCAGGGCCTGGTTCAGCTCCCGGACCGAACTGCCGGCGAGGTCGATGCGAGTCGGCTGGGCGAGGGATCGCGTTCCCATACGTACACCACTTCCGGGTTGGGCTCGAAGATGCGAGCGGTTTCGATTCCGGGCAGGCCGGTCAGATAGCGGTATTCGCTGGCCACGGCCACCAGGTCGGGGGTCTCGGCGACGACGGCGGGTTTACAGGCGATGGCGTCGCGGACGACGGCGAAGGCCGTCGCCGAACAGGCCAGCAGGGTGTAGAAGCCGTCGAAAGCTTTGGTCAACTCGGTCAGCGCCTGACTCATCGAGTCGCCGGCCGCCAGCCGGTCGGCGACGAAGCGGGCGCCGACTTCGGTGTCGTTCAGCGAGTCGAACCGGACGCCCTTCTTGGTCAGCTTCCGGCGGATCGTCTCGTGGTTGGAGAAGGAGCCGTTGTGGACCAGGCACTGGTCGACTCCGACCGAGAAGGGATGCGAGCCGCCCGGGGTGACCGCGGATTCGGTCGCCATGCGGGTGTGGGCGACGCCTTGCCAGCCGCCGCGTTCGGCCAGCCGCCAGTCGGCCGCCAGGTCGGTCGGTTCGCCGGCGCCTTTCAACACTGTCAGCGACGGCCCGCGCGAGCAGACCGTCGCCCCCGGCAGGGCCGCGCGAGCGGCGGCCTCGAGGTCGGCCGAGGCCGCCTCGGCGGTCAGGACCAGGCTTTGGCCGAACACCGCCGCCGTCACCTGGCCGAGCCCCGGATCGGCCCGCCCGACCGCGCGCGCGGCGGCTTTGGCGTCGACGCCGCCGGCCAGCAGGCAGACAGTCGATTGGCCGGCCGGGACGGTGGCCGGGTCGGCGTAGAGCCCCACGCCGGCGGAGTCGTTGCCGCGGCCGGCGGCTTGCGCCAGCATCGCCCCGAGCATCGCGCCGAGGCGCGGATAAAGGGCCGGGTTGCGCAAGTGGAGTCCGGCGATGCCGCACATCAGGGCCTCCTTAGGAGTTTCATTGGATGAATCAAAGAGTACTGCTGCGAAACTAGGCCGTCAAGTAGCGCTCAATTTCCCAAATTGAGATGGCGTCATGCCAGGCGTAGAACTCGTTGCGTTTGAGCGTGGCGTAGTACTCCGCCACCCCGGCCGCCGGGTCGACCGAGTCGAACACGGCCCGGACCACGGCATCGTCCTCGAACGCCTCGACGGCGTCCATCAACGTCCGGGCCAACGCCGGGCGGCCCTCGTGGTGGTCGGCGCCGGCCGGACCGGGATGCAGCCCCCGCTCGATCCCGTCCAAACCGGCCCCCAGGCAGGCGGCCATCGCCAGATAGGAACAGGCCGAGCCGTCGCCGACCCTGATCTCGACCCGCTTGTTGTCGGGGATGCGGACCATCACGCCGCGGTCGTCGCCGCCGTAGCTGGCGTAGCGCGGCGTCCAGGTGGCGCCCGAGGCGGTCGACAACGCGGCCGTCCGCTTATACGAGTTGACGGTCGGGTTGAGCACGGCCATCAGGCCGGGGGCGTGGTCGAGCAGGCCGGCGACGTAGCTAAGCGCGGTCGAAGACAGGGCGTAGGGGTTGTCGGGCGCCTGGCGGCCGGGGAAGACCCCCTGGGCCTCCCCCTTCCACAGCGACATGTGCAGATGCAGGCCGTTGCCGGTCCGGTCGATGAAAGGCTTGGGCATGAAAGTGGCCGTCATACCGCGTTTTTCGGCCAGCATCCGGATTATGTAGCGAGCCGTGATCACGCGGTCGGCGGTCACCAGGGCGTTGTCATAGGCGAAGTTCTGCTCGAACTGGCCGTTGGCGTCCTCGTGGTCTGAGGCGTAGGGCTGCCAGCCGAGCGACTCCATCGCCCGCGAGACGTCGGTCAGGTGGTCGAACTGGCGGATCAGGCCGCGGGCGTCGTAACAGGGCTGGAGGGCGGTGTCGGTGTCGTCGGCCACCCGGATCGCCCAGTCGTCGCCCTTTTCGACTAAGAAGTACTCGATTTCGGCGCCGACTTTGAGTTCCAGGCCACCTCTGGCCGCCCTGGCCATCTGGGCCCGCAAGATCTGGCGGGGCGCGAACGGATGGGGCCGGCCGTCGAGTTGGGGGTCGCAGTGGACCATCGCCAGCCCGCGTTTGATGAAGTGCAGCGGCGTGTAGGAGTTGAGGTCGGGGATGACCACCAGGTCGCCGTCGCCCGGCTCTTGTCCGATGGCGCCGGCCGCGAAACCGGCGAAGCCCATTTTGCCGGCCTCGAGGTCGCCGGCGGCGCAGACGGGCACCAGCTTCGAACAAGGCCGCCCGGTCATAGTGGTGAAAGTGGCCATGACGAACTCGATGCCGTCGCGGCGGGCGAGCCCCGACAGGGTCAGCCGGTCGGTCTCGGGGGT
>JAITKC010000046.1 GCA_031278665.1 Bifidobacteriaceae bacterium
GCCGGGACCGGACCGGCCGGGAGCGGACGGGCCGGGGGCGGCCGGCCCCGGCGGCATCGACTACCGGCGCGTCGGCGTCCAACTGGCCGTCTTCGCCGGCCTGCTGGCCCTGGTCGGCGGGGCGACCGGATATTTCGCGGCCGGAACCAAGGGCATGTGGGGGGCGCTGACGGGGGCGGTCATCGTCGGCGGGTTCTTCGGCGCCTCGGCCATGGTCATGCACCGGTCGAAGACCGCCGAGGCCAAGGCCCGCAACCTGTTAATCGCCTGGTTCGCCAAGCTGATCGTGCTGTTTGTGGTCATGTTGGCGCTGAACCAAGCCGTTTTCATCAATCGGACGGCCCTCGGCGTGACAGTCCTCGCGGGTGTGATTGGGTCCTTGGTCCTAGAGGGTCGCGTGGTTTGGAGCGCACGCATCCCCCCTGGACCGGGCCAAACGTCCGCCTAGCGGGGGTGGCCAAACGGCCATTGGTCCCAACTGTGATAGCTTTGTGGCGGCCCACTGACCATCCCTGCCTCGGGCAGGCCACAGCCGGTCGGAGCAGAGGCGGCTGTGGAGACCCCTTGTAGCAATACCGGGGGCCGGGGCCCGGCGTCGCGCCGGGTGTCCGGTCCCGTTAGGAGTCACGGACTTGTCCTCCATCGCTAGCGCGCTTCCAGCCGCCTCGACCGGCGGCGAGGGCGGCGGAATGCACATGCCCACACTCGACGAACTGTTCCCGGCGCCGTTCTGGACGGTCGGGGATTGGTTCGAGTTCAACCGAATCGACTTGATCCGGGTGATCGCCACCGTCGCCCTGGTGACGCTGATTTACCTGGGCGCGCGCCGGACCAGTTTGGTGCCGGGCCGGGGGCAGTCGACTTTCGAGTTGGCCATGGGATTCGTCCACAAGCAGATCTGCGAGGCGGCGATGCCGCCGCAGTTGGCCCGCCGGTACCTGCCGTTTATAGCCACCATCTTCTTCGGCGTCCTGGCGCTGAACATCACCGGCGTGCTGCCGTTCCTCAACGTCTCGTCCAACGCGCTGGTGACGGTGCCGATGATCCTGGCGATTTGCGCCTGGGTGGCTTTCGTCAGACAGGGGATCAAATCCCACGGGCTGGGCCACTATCTGGCCGACAATTTGTTTCCGAAGGGCGCGCCGAAGTGGATGTACGTGCTGCTGACGCCGATCGAGTTCCTCTCGACGTTCATCTTGCGGCCGGTCACCCTGACCGTGCGTCTGATGGCCAATATGATCGCCGGACACTTTTTGTTGACCGCCTTCTTCGTGATGACCAGTTATCTGCTGATCGAAGGCGCCGGCGCGCTGAAGGGCCTGGCCCTGCTGACGGCCGCCGCCTCGTTCGCCTTCGTTGTCTTCGAGATCTTCATCGCCGGGCTGCAAGCGTTTATCTTCGCCATCCTCACATCCGTTTACATCGGGCTCGCGCAGGCGGAGCACTGATGTCGACTTCGGTCGGGGCCGGCCCCGACCCGCACAGCACCAACACCGAAAGGAACTAACTGTGAACCTCCTCGCGGAAATCAGCGGCAACCTCAACGCCATAGGCTACGGCCTGGCGGCCATCGGCCCCGGCATCGGCGTCGGCATCCTGGTCGGCAAGACCCAGGAGTCGATCGCCCGCCAGCCCGAGCTCAGGGGATCGCTGATGGGCACCATGTTCATCGGCGCCGGCCTGGCCGAGGCCCTGGCGCTGCTGGGCTTGGTGGCCGGCTTCCTGTTCACCTGATCATGTGGCTCGCGAGCGGTGCTCCCGAGGGCATTGGACTGTTCATCCCGCCCTGGGACGATGTGATCATCTCGCTGATCTGCCTGGGCGCGATAGCCCTGGCGGTCGGCAAATACGCGGCGCCGCGCTATCTGGAGGTCTTGGACCAGCGCGCCGCCATGATCGAGGGCGGCGTCCGCCGGGCCGAGGCGGCCGAGGCCGAGATCGCCCAGATCCGGGCCGGCCTGGAGGCGGAGAAGGAGGAGGCCCGCGTCGAGGCCGCACGGGTCAGGCAGGACGCCATGTCCGATGCCGCCGCCATAGTCGCGGAGGCCAAGACCAAAGCCGGGGCCGAGGCCAGGCGGATTGAGGAGGCGGCCCAGCGCCAAATCGACTCCGAGCGCCGGGCCGCCGAGGTCTCGCTGCGCCGCGACGTCGGCGCCCTGGCGGGCGAATTGGCGGAGAAGATAGTCGGCGAGTCGCTCAAGGACTCGGCCCTGGCCAGCCGGGTCATCGACCGGTTCTTGAGAGATCTTGAGAGCCAGTCCCGGGCCGGGAAGGGCGTGTGATGGCGGGAGGCAGCGCGGCGTCTTTGGCCCAGGCGAAGCTTGAGGCCAGCCGTCGGCTGGCCAAGGCGGCGGGCCAGGCCGGGCGAATCGGCTCGGAGCTGTTCGCTTTGACCGACGCCTTGGACGCCGACCCGGCTTTGGCGAGGGCGCTGACCAACCCGAACCGTCAGGCGGCGGCGAAGCGGCAGCTAGTTCACCGGTCGATGGCCGGACACTTCGAGCCGGCCGTCGAATTGGCCGCCTGGGCGGCCACTCTGCGCTGGTCGCGGGACGGCGACTTGGCCGACGCGCTGGAGTTGATGGCCTTCGACGCCAAACTGGCCGAGGCCGAAGCGGCCCGGGCGCTCAGACAAGTCGAGGCCGAGTTATTCGACGTCGACGTGGTGCTGCGCAACAACCGCGACCTGCGGACCGCCCTCGGCGACGTGGTGGCGGAGCCGGCGGCCAGACTGCGCCTGGCCGAGCGGGTCTTCGCCCCGGCGATCCGCCCGGAGACAATGGAACTGGTCCGCCGGGTGGTCGGCCACCCGCGCGGCCGCGGCATCCGCCACTGCCTGCGGTTCATCGGCGACTTGGTGGCCGCCCGGCGCGGGCGCCTAGTCGTCGCCGTCACCAGCGCCCAAAAACTGTCGGACCGGCAAACCGACCAGTTGGCGCGGATATTGGCGGCCGAATACGGCCGCGAAGTCCAATTGAATGTGACAATCGACCACTCGGTGATCGGCGGGGCGCGCGTGCGCGTCGGCGACGAGGTGGTCGACGGCTCCTTGTTGACCAGATTCAGCGCGCTGAGGCGCGACTTGGCCGCCTGAGACAGACCCAAAAGGAAAGAGAAAATGACTGAGCTGAGCATTCGCCCCGAGGCCATTCGCCAGGCGCTGGACGAATTCGTCGAGTCCTACCAGGCGGCGCCGTCGCCGGCCGAGGAGATCGGCCGGGTGACTATGGCCGGCGACGGAATCGCCCAGGTCGAGGGCCTGCCCGGGGTGATGGGCAACGAGTTGCTGCGATTCGCGGACGGCACCCTCGGGATAGCCCAGAACCTCGACGTGCGCGAGATCGGCGTGATCGTGCTGGGCGAGTTCGCCGGCATCGAAGAGGGCCAGGAGGTCCGGCGGACCGGCGAGGTGCTGTCGGTGCCGGTCGGAGACGCCTACCTGGGCCGGGTGGTCGACCCGTTGGGCGTCCCGCTCGACGGACTGGGCGAGATCCAGACCGATCGGCGCCGGGCCTTGGAGTTGCAGGCCCCGACGGTGATGCAGCGCCGCTCCGTCCACGAGCCGCTCCAGACCGGTTTGAAGGCGGTCGATTCGCTGATCCCGATCGGTCGCGGCCAGCGCCAGTTGATAATCGGCGACCGCGGCACCGGCAAGACGGCGATCGCCACCGACACGATCATCAACCAGAAGGCCAACTGGGATTCGGGCGACCCGAAGCGCCAGGTCCGCTGTATCTATGTGGCGATCGGCCAGAAGGGTTCGACTATCGCCTCGGTCCGGGCCGCCCTCGAGGACGCCGGCGCGCTGGAGTACACCACGATCGTCGCCGCCCCGGCCTCAGACCCGGCCGGTTTCAAGTACCTCGCCCCCTACACCGGCAGCGCCATCGGGCAGCACTGGATGTACCAGGGCAAACACGTCATGATCGTGTTCGACGACCTGTCCAAACAGGCCGAGGCCTATCGCGCCGTCTCGCTGTTGCTGCGCCGCCCGCCCGGCCGCGAGGCCTATCCGGGCGACGTCTTCTACCTGCACTCGCGTCTGCTGGAGCGCTGCGCCAAACTGTCCGACGACATGGGCGGCGGCTCGATGACCGGCCTGCCGATAATCGAGACCAAGGCCAACGACGTGTCGGCCTATATTCCGACCAACGTCATCTCGATCACCGACGGCCAGATCTTCTTACAGTCCGATTTGTTCAACGCCGACCAGCGTCCGGCCGTCGACGTCGGCATCTCGGTCTCGCGGGTCGGCGGGGCGGCTCAGGTCAAGGCGATGAAGAAAGTCGCCGGGACGCTCAAAATCGACCTCGCCCAATACCGCGACCTGGAGGCCTTCGCGATGTTCGCCTCCGACCTGGACGCCGCCTCGCGCCAGCAGCTAACCCGCGGCGCCCGCCTGATGGAACTGCTCAAACAGCCGCAGTACACGCCTTATCCGGTCGAGCGCCAGGTCGCCGCCATTTACGCGGCCACCAAGGGGCACCTCGACCGGGTGCCGTTGGACAAAGTCCACGAATACGAGCGCGATTTGCTGGATTACCTGGACCGGCGGACCGAGGTGTTGAAGACGATCGCCGAGACCAACGATCTG
>JAITKC010000085.1 GCA_031278665.1 Bifidobacteriaceae bacterium
CCAAACCTCCTAGGCGAACACGTCCGAGGCGGCCTCGAGGTCCGCCAGGGCGACTAGCATTTGCCCGCCGTCGAGCTGGTGGTCGAGCGGAATCGGATTGCAGCCGCCCTTGAAGCCAATGGTGGCCACGTTCATGACGACGTCGCAGAGCCGGCAGATGATTTTGCCGTCCTTCTCGTAATAGCCGGTCGGCCCGCAAACCTCGCAAGCGTCGAGCCCCACGCCGTAGGCGACGCCGTTCTTCTTGATGACGATGAATCTGACTTCGACGCCGCTCGAGGTCGTGTAGGCGAAGCGGTGGAGATGGCCGTCGTCGATGGCGTCGAGGTCGATCACCGCCATCGCCCCGACGATCTCGAACTGCTCCGGCGGCGACAGCTCCGGTTGGCGCTGGTCGATGGCGACCCCGAAGGTCACCACCCAGGCGATGGCGGCGTAGGCGGCGGCGCTGGCCAGGCCGTATTGCAGGCGGCGGCGGGCGCGGGCGCGGGCCAGGCGGTCGACCGCCGGGTTCGCCCCGCCGGTCGGCGGGCGCCGGTTGGCCCGGAGCATCGCCACCGGTCCTATCGCCGCCACCAGCGCCAGGGCCGCCAGGGCCAGCGACTGGTGGTTGATGCCCCAGACCACGGCTTTGAAGACGGGTCTGGGAGCGGCGATCCATTGGCGGGCGATCAACAGCTGCGCCAACCCGACCAGGGTGGCCGCCCCGGCCGCCGCCAGCGCGGCGGTCAGGATCAGGCGCGCGGTCGTGGCCGGCAGGCCGCCCGAGGCCCGTGTCACGAAGACTGCGACCAAGATGGTCAAAGCGGTCGCGGACGCGAAACCGACCATTCGCATCAGCGAGTCGGTCGAGACGGCGCTGGTGCCCGGCACCACGAAACTGGACTACTGCAAGAACACCGGCGGCACGGCCCTGAACAGGCTCAATCCGACCACCAAGGCGGCCGCGCCGCGCCACAACCGGGCGGTCCAGTCGGTCGGCTTGGCCCCGGCTTGCCCGGCCCTCCCGGCTTCTCCGGTTGCCCCTGGCGCCCCGGTTGCCCGGGTTGCCCCGGTTGCCCCGCCGCGGGCCGCCAGCGCGGCCAGGCGGCGGGCGACCGCGCCGCTGGGCGGCTGTTTTCGGGCCGCCAGCCAGGTCGCCACCGCCAACGCCGCCAAAGCCGTCAGCAGGGCGGCGAGCACCGCGATCGAGATGATTTCACGCCCGGCCATGCCGCTCAGCTCGCGCGCCACGGCCAAAGCCGCGCCGCCGAGCGTGCCGGCGGCGGCCGCCAGCGCCGTCAGCCGCGCCGAACCCCTCCCCTGGGGCAACGCCCGCCCGGCGACCACGACAATCGCGACTAATAACATCGCCGGGGCCAAGCCCCCGGTCACGGCTACTAATTGGCCAAGCATTCGGTTAGCGGATCCCCCTCGTTTCGGGCTTTGAGCCGGCGCCCGCCCTGGCCGGGCGGGCGCCGCTTAGCCCTTATCTGCCAAAAGTCTTAGGGCAGCCTAACAGGTCACCACTCGCGCGGGACGTAGTCCCAGTCCCACTCGGCGACGATCGGCTCGGTCCAGAAACGTCCCTCGACGCCGGTCTCCTTGTCGACGTGCAACAGGTGCCCGTTGACCTCCGGCGAATAGATGGTGAAGGTGACCTTGTAGGAGCCGGCCTCTTTGAGCGCCACATTGGCGCCGTAATGCGGGCCGTCGGAGGCGTTCATCGGCATGAAGGTGCCCTCGGCGGCGACCGTTCCGTCTTCGGCCTGGATCGCGTAGTCGACTTTCAGATTCGGCACGAAGTCGCCGACGCCGTAGCCGAGGTCGTTCTCGCCGGCGGCGATGTCCGCCTCGATGTGGAAATCGGAATCGGCGGCGGGCAGGCCCATGCCGGCCGGTTCCATGTCGACGGGCTGGAAGTAGACCGCCGCGATTTCCAGCGGCGGCTTCTCGAGCGTGTCGCCGATCGGGAATTCCTCGAACGAGGCGGCGCCCTCGTCGCCGGGCGCGGGCGCGTTCGTGCCCGTGGAGTCGTCGCCGCAAGCGCTCAGGCCGAAGGCGGCCACCAGGGCTAGGCCGCCAAACAGGACGGTGGATTTGGTTTTCATCTGTTGTTCTCCATTTGATCGGTTGTGTTGAGAGTTGATTGGACTGCGGTCGGAACGGCGGAAGGCGCCGGGTCTGCGGTTGGAATGGCCGGGCTGGCCGGACCGGCCGCTCGGCGGGCGCGCCGGACGGCGAACACCCCCAGAATCACGATCAGCGCCAGGACGACGGCTTGCGCCGCCAACGTTTCGGCCGACGGGTACACGCCGAGCACGTCGATCGTCGGCGCCGAGGCCAACTGCGTGACGCCGACTGCGCCGGCCTCTTGTAATTCCTTGACCCCGGCGCCGGCGAAGGTCAGGGCCAGTAGCGCCAACAGGCCGGAGGTGGCCAGGAAGAACGGCCGCAATGGCAGGCGGATCGACAGGTAGCGGATGGCCAGGTAGACCCCGACCAACACGACTAAGCCGATCGCCAGTCCGAGCCAGATCATATTGGCGTGCTGGCCGGCCTGATTGGCCAGCGGCTGGAACATCAAGATGATCTCGGCCCCTTCGCGGAAAACCGCCAGGAAGGCGACGAAGGCGAGCGAGAAGACCGACCCGCGGCTGAGCGAGGACTCCATTTTCGATTCGATGTACTTCGACCAGGCCCTGGACTCGGATTTCGACAGCACCCAGTTGGACACCCAGACCAGCATGGCCACCGCCAACAGCGCGGTCAGCCCCTCGGTCAATTCTTGGTTTGCCCCGGACAGGGCCTCGAGTTGGTTGATTAGGACGGCCAGGAGGGCCGATGCCGCCACGGCCAGTCCGGCGCCGACGTAGACGATCCGGAGTTTGCCCCGGTTGCCGGATTTGACCAGGTAGGCGATGATCGCGCCGAGCACCAGAATTGCCTCGAAGCCCTCGCGCAGGATTATCACCAGCGATTGGGCGAGCAACACCCAGGGGCTTTGCGCCTGGCTGCCGCCGCCGCCGTCGAGCGCCGCCGCCTGGTCCGCCAGCATCGCCTCCAGCGCGTCGATGTGGCCGCGCACCTCCTCGTCCGGCCCGCCGGCCCGGACGGCCTTCTTGATCAGCACGAACTCGTATTCGGCGTCGGTCGCCGCCTGGCCGGAGACGAAGCCCATGACGATTTTCTCGAAGCCTTTGGCCTCGTAGTAGCCGTAATAGGCGTCGTCGACGCGGGTGTGGGCGGCGTCCAGGTCTCCCTCTTGGTAGAGTTTCCAGGCGTCTTCGAGGACGTCTGCCATTTCGGCGGCGACGTCGGACCAGGTCTCATTCGCGGCCCGCGCCGGCGCGCCGAGGCCGACCAGTAGGATCAAACCGCCCATCAGCGCCAGCCAAAGCTTGCGTGACATCCCGCCTCCTGCGTCGATTGGAAGAGACCCGACCGGCGGTCAGGCGAAGGAAAGCCTAACCTAACGGCCAGCCCGCATCAATTGAATCCGCCGTCGCGGCGGAAAATCGCAACATTCTTGTGACTTTTTCGTCAAAGCCGCCAGCCGCCGATGCCGCGGTCAAGCGGCGGCGACGACGAGCGCGTGCGCCAACACCCGGTCGCCCGAGTAGAACACCGCCGACTGCCCCGCCGCCAGGCCGCGCAGCGGCGCCTCCAGGCTGACCTCCAGACCGACCCCCAGACCGACTTCCAGACCGACTTCCAGGACGCCGCCGGCCTCGGCCGGCCCGTCTGGGCGACCAGCTCCGTCCAGTTCGGTCCCGGCGGGCCCGGACCCGGCCGCCGCGACCGGCCGAACACGCGCCGCCAGCGCCCGGCCGTGCGCGCGAACCTGCACCTGACAAGCCAATTCGGCGTCATCGGCGGGTGCCGCCGCCGGGTCCAGCCAAACCGCCGGACCGGTTTGGAAACGGCGGACCTCCAAGGCCGCGACCGGCCCGACCCGGACCACCGCGGCGGCCGTGTCGACGGCGGTGACATAACGCGGCCGGCCGTCCGGCGCCGGCCGGCCCAGGCGCAGCCCCCGGCGCTGGCCGACCGTGAAGGCGAAGGCGCCCAAGTGCGCGCCGACTTGCGCGCCGGTCTGATCGAGGATCGGCCCGGGGCGCTCGCCCAGGCGCGCGCGCAAGAACCCCTGGGTGTCGCCGTCGGCCACGAAACAGATGTCATAGGAGTCCGGTTTGGCTGAAACCGGCAGCCCGCGCGCCTCGGCCTCGGCCCTGACCTGGGCTTTGGACGCCACTTCGCCAAGTGGAAACAGGCAACGGGCGAGCGCCCTGGGCCCGGCCGCCGCCAGGACATAGGACTGGTCTTTGGCGCGGTCGACCGAACGGCGCAACCAGACGCCGCCGTCCGCGTCCGCGCCCGCCAGCGCGCCGGCGCCGGCGTCATCGTCCCCCCGGCCGCCCGGAGCGCCGACCCGGGCGTAATGGCCGGTCGCGACGGCGTCGAAACCGAGTGCCAGCGCCCGCTCCAAGAGGACTTGAAATTTGACGAACTGGTTACAACGCACGCACGGATTGGGCGTCCAGCCGGCCGCGTAGGTGTCGAGGAAGTCGCGCACCACCCACTGTTCGAATTCCTCCGACAGGTCCCAAACGTAAAAGTCGAGCCCTAGTTTGGCGGCCGAGCGGCGGGCGTCCGAGGCGTCCTCAATCGAACAGCAGCCCCGCCCTGAGGAGCGCGTCGCGGCGGGTTCGCGCGTCAGCGCCAAATGCACCGCGGTGACCGCGTGGCCGGCTTCGGCGGCGCGGGCCGCCGCCACCGCCGAGTCGACACCGCCGGACAGCGCGGCCA
>JAITKC010000220.1 GCA_031278665.1 Bifidobacteriaceae bacterium
GCGCGGGAAGGCAAAGCTGGCAACCTTCGACGCCGGCCTGGCCCAAGCCCACCCCCGGCACGCCTACCTGGTCCCGGAGCTTCCAGACGGGGCTGGGACTCAGGGCGCGGCATCGGACATCGCGCCTGAAGATTGAAGCCCGGGTTTGGCTGATAGCTGCCCGCCCCGGCTGAACCAACCTTGGGCCACCTGCCCCATAACCGAGGGCGCATTGCTTCGTTTCGCGATCCGCGAGGGGGCCGACGCGGCCGAGGCTTTGCAGTTGCCGGCCAGCTTCGAGCGGGACCCGAACCACCAGTTCTGGTCCGACTCCCTGCCCTACCGCCAGGTCAGCCTGGCAGGCGTGATAGGGCACAGGCAAGTCGCCGACGCCACCTGGCGGGCCTGGCGCGCCACCGCGGCGCGCGCCTGGCCACGCTGGACGCCGGCCTGGCCGCCGTGCACCCAGACGTCGCCGAGTTGATCCCCCAAAACCCGGCGGCGCCAACCGGGCTGCCTTGACGTCGGGGGCGGGCGGGTAGATACTAGCGATACATACCAACGCTTCTAGGGGGTACGATGGCGGCGATCGCCAAGCTGTTCATGACCGGCAGGAGCCAAGCCGTCCGGCTGCCGAAAGACTTCCGCTTCCCCGGCAAAGAGGTTCTGATCAGGCGCGATCCGGCGACCGGCGGCGCGGTCTTGACGGCCCTGCCGGCGTCTTGGCCGGAGTTGTTCGCCTTGGCCGATTCGCTCCCGGTCCCAGAAGACTTCTTGGCCGGGCGGCGCGACCTACCCGCCGAGATCCGGGAGCCGCTGTGACCCTGTGGATGCTTGACACCAACACCACCAGCTACATCCTCAAAGGCAATCCGCCCCAAGTGCGCCGGCGCCTTCAACAGGCGGCCGCCGGCTGCGTGGCGGTGTCGGTGGTGACCGAGGCGGAGCTCAGGTTCGGGGCCGCCCGCCAGGGCGCCTCGCCCAAGCTGGCAGAGGTCATCGAGCAGTTCCTGGCGTTGGCGCGGGTGCTCCCCTGGGACAGCGCTGCCGCCCGCGCCTACGCTGGCCTGCGCGCCCGGGCCGAGGCCGACGGCGCGGCGCTGGGCGCTCTGGACACGCTCATAGCGGCGGCTGCGGCGGCGGCCGGCGCGGTCCTGGTGACCCATGACAGCGCGCTGCTGCGGCTGCCGGAAGACCTGGTCTGCACCGAGGACTGGGCTGCCTGAGAGACTTGGGCCAAGCGGCACCGCCGGGCTCTCCCACATAGGGGAAACTTTGGCCTTGGATTGCCGAACTCTCCTGTGTGGAGGAGGCAACGCGCGCCGCCCAGGTTCACGGGCGCGGCGGCGGGAGTGGTAGCGGTTCCAGTGGGCTGGGACTAGAATTGGCCCATCCCCTTTCGCCTCCGAATCCCAAGGAGTTGTAGCGTGCTTTACACCCATCTGGGCCGCACCGGCCTGCAAGTCTCACGCCTTTGCCTCGGCACTATGAACTTCGGCCCCGAAACCGACGAGGCGACCTCGTTCAAGATCATGGACGCCGCCCTCGACGCCGGACTGACTTTCTTCGACACCGCCAACGTTTACGGCGGCTGGGGCGACAAGCCCGAAGTCCACTCCGGCTGGACCGAGGAGATCATCGGCCGCTGGTTCGCCCTCGGCGGCGGCCGACGCGAGAAGGTGGTGCTGGCCACCAAGGTCCACGGCGCCATGAACGATCCGCTCGACGGCCCGAACGACGCCCGCGGCTATTCGGCCTATAAGATCAAGCGCGCGGTCGAGGCCTCGCTCCGCCGCCTGCGGACCGACCGCATCGAGCTTTACCAGATGCACCACATCGACGCGCACGCGCCCTGGGACGAGGTCTGGGGCGCCTTCGAAGACCTGATCGCGGCCGGCAAGGTGGTCTACGCCGGATCGTCGAACTTTGGCGCCCGGCATCTGTGCTGGGCGCAGCAGGCGGCGGCCGGACGGCATTTCCTCGGCCTGGTCTCAGAGCAGCACAAGTATTCGCTGTTGGTCCGCCAGCCGGAACTCGAGGTCCTGCCGACCGCGCTCGAACTGGGGTTGGGCGTGATCGCCTGGTCGCCGTTGGGCGGCGGACTGCTCGGCGGACACGCTTTGGACGGCCGGGGCGGCCAGCGTTCGGCCAGCGCCGCCGACGGTTTGGACGATGCCGCGCGCTCGCGTTTGACCCGCTTCCACGAGTTGGCCGCCAACGCCGGCGTCAGCCCCGCCAATCTGGCCTTGGCCTGGACGCTGGCCAATCCGGCCGTGACCGCGCCGATAATCGGCCCGAGGACGCCGGAGCAATTGGCCGAGGCGCTGGCCGTCCCTGAAATCGAACTCGACGCCGACCTGCTGGCCGGCCTCGATCAGTTGTTCCCCGGCCACGGCGATCCCGGCACCGGCGCCGATCCGGCCGCCATCGAGGCCACCGCGCCCTGGGCTTACGCCTGGTGACCGAAGGCGCCCGGCCGGCGCCGCCGCCGGTTAGGTGTCGCCTTGCGGCGCCTGACCGGCGAATAAGACGGCCGTGATGTCGATGGTCGCCCGCCAATTGGTGCCAGTTGACGAAGCCGAAGCCGGCGCCACCGCCACCCGGGCGACACTCCGGGCCGAGAAGGACAGTTCAGCCGTTGCCCGGTCCGCGCCGCCGAGCGAGAAGGTCCCGACCTTTTCCCAACCGCCCGAGGACCCGGCCACGTAGACGTCGAGGTCGGCTTGCCGCAGCTCGCTCAGATAGGAGTCGCTCGAGGCTGACAAAATGCCGTATTCGACCGTTAGCCCGGTGCAATCCGGCACGGCTGTCGAGAACGCCATCGGCGTCACCTGGTAGCTGGTGCCCGGCATGTCGACCGTGCCGTCTTCGACGTCGGCCTCATAGGGATTCTCGACGTGCACGGTGAACATCGCCTCCGGCCCGTCGGCCGAGGTGATCGTGATAGTCGCGCTGTAAGACTGATAGGAGTCCCAGACCGCGCTCACCAGACCGCTGTCGGAGACGGTGGCCGTGGTGGTGTCGGCCGATCGGTAGGTCACAGTCGGATCGGTGGCGTCGCTCGGCTCGATAATCGGTTCAAGCTGGTAAGTCTGCCCCGGCAGCAACGACACGCTTTGCTCGGCCAAATAGACGTCGCGGACTTTGCGATGCACGTCGACCACGACTTGTTGGCTGAGGCGGCCGCAACTGACGGTGACGGCGGCCACGCCGGTCGCGACGCCGACGACTTCGCCCTGATCGTTGACGCTGGCGATCGACTCGTCGGAGGAC
>JAITKC010000169.1 GCA_031278665.1 Bifidobacteriaceae bacterium
CATTCACCTGGAGTGCCGCTCGGCGCCTTCCGGGCCGACCGGGCAGGCCGGGCCGGCAGCGACGCCCGAGACAGCCGAACCGACGAGGCGGACTGGAACGATGGCCCGGACCGGGCCGGGCGTTCGGAAGGGGACAGCGGGGATTTGCGGGCCGGCGGGCAGGATGGGTTCGACGGGGCGGACCGGACCACGCGGGCCAACCGGGATGGCGCGGGTTCGCCGGCCGGCGGGCGGGAGAGCGGACCGGTTGCGCTTTCGACTGCGGACTTTGCCGGTTTGACCGACGGCGCATCCAGCACCGGCGGCCGGCGGGCCCGCCAAGGGCGCCTGGCCGGCGGGCGACGATCGCCGGTCGGCCGGCGGGGTTCGGCCAGGCGCTCGCCGTTGGTGTTGCTGACGTCCGGCAGCACCGGAGCGCCGAAGACGATGCGGGTCGCGGACCGGGCCGCTCGGGCGCTCGCTGGCGTGGCGCTGGCTGGCGGCGCCGGCCTGCGAGCGGGCGAACCGACGCTCGTCTGGCCTCCGCTGTGTCACGGCTATGGCTTGGCAATGGCCGCATTGTGCCTAATGACGGGATCGCCGTTGGTGTTGTCATCGGCCTTGGCGGCCGGCGATGGCGCGGCTCGGGCCGACCGGCCGGGCCAGACGAGCCGAGCGGCGGGCGAGGCGCGCCGGCGCGCCAAAGGCCAGGCGGCGCAGGCGGCGATCCAACGATACGGCGTGCGGGTGGTCGCCGCGGTGCCCGCCCAACTGGGTTTCCTGGCGGCGCAGCTCGAAGCGTTGGGTGCCCCCGCTCAACCGTCGCGGGAGCGGTTGCGCCGCATCGTCACCGGTGGCGATCCCATGGACGCCGCCACCGCCGCCGCGTTGCGGCGGCGATTTGGCCCGGTGCTGGTCAACTATTACGGCTCAACCGAGACCGGCGCCGTCACAGTGGCGGTCGGGGCGGACCTGGATCGCGATCCGACTACTGTCGGCCGGCCGGTCGTGGGCGCTCGCGTTCAGGTGATCGGCTCGGACGGGGCCGTCTTGCCGCGCGGCCAAGTCGGGCGCGTGCGGGTCTCGTCGCTTCTGGCCTCGCCTGGCGCCGCGCCGGACGGCCGCCCGGTGGTGCTGGCAGACCTCGGCCAAGTCGACCAAGCCGGCCGGCTGCACATTGTCGGCCGGGCCAAGCGCGCCTGATCAGCCCACCGCCACCGGGTGGGCAGCCGCAATCCCCTTGGGCGGCGCCGGCCACGGGAACACCGGGCCTGGTCCCGCCTTCCGAGGCGGGAGGCCAGCGCTCTGAGCGAAGTCGTGGGTTGGCGGGTGTTCGCGGTGGGTTGCCGGTTATGTCGGTTCCGCCTATTGGGGGTGGCGGTTCCGGTGGTGCTGAGTCGGCGTCCCGGGTGGGCTGGGACGCGCTCGCGGCGGTGTCAAGCGCCGCCGCCGCCCCGACCCGGATCGACAACAACGATTGCCTCGCCGATGTCGTCGACAAGGACGATCCCGGCGCTGTCTTGCGTCGACACCGCGTCGACACCGACAATTCTTGTGGTCGAGCGCATCGAGACCGACAATTCTTATGGCCTTTTGCATCGACACCGACAATTCTTCCGGCCTTTTGCGTCGACACCGACAATTTCTAGGAGGGCTTTTCGCGTTGTCGCAGGTCAGGCTGTCGCGACTGTTTTCGGGACCACAACAATTGTCGGTCTCGATTCAAAACACCAGGGAAATTGTCGGTGTCGATGCGTTCGACCAGGGAAATTGTCGGTGTCGATGCGTTTCGGCCTAGAAATTGTCGGTCTCGATGCGTTCGACCAGGGAAATTGTCGGTCTCGATTCAAAACACCGGGGAAATTGTCGGTCTCGATGCGTTTCCGCCTAAGAATTGTCGGTCTCGATGGATTCAGGGCGCCGGACGGCCGGGCTTCGCGGGCGAGGAGACCGGCTTGACGCCGACAACCCGGTTCGAATGAGGCGGCCGCCGCTCGAGCAGGCCGACTCGCGTCATTGGCGCGGCCGGCGACGCCGCCGGCCGGCATCCCGCCCCACCCCCACGACTTCGCTCAAAGCCGCGCACCCCGCCCAGCGGGCTTTGAGCGAAGTCGTGGGGTGACGCCGTGAGGTGTGTGCGGCTGGTCGCCAGCGGCGGGGCCGGGGCGGCAACCCGCGAGTTTGCTCAAAGCCCCCGGCGCGAGGGGTGGGTTCGGAATGGCCGGGGCGAACGGAACACGAGGCCCGGCCTCGTGTTCCGGGGCTAGACGACGCCGTAGAGGCGGTCGCCGGCGTCGCCCAGGCCGGGGACTATGTAGCCCTTGTCGTTCAGGCGGTCGTCGACGGCGGCGGTGACAATCTTGATGCCGCCGCGCGAGCCCAGTTGCTTCTCGACCGCGGCCAGCCCCTCCGGGGCGCAAAGGATGCAGATGGCTGTGACGTCTTTGGCCCCGCGCTCGAACAGGTAGTCGATTGAGGCGATCAGGGTGCCGCCGGTGGCGAGCATCGGGTCGAGCACAAAACACTGGCGTCCGGACAAGTCGTCCGGCAACCGGTTGGCGTAGGTGATGGCTTGCAGAGTCTCTTCGTCGCGCTGCAGTCCGAGGAAACCGACTTCGGCGGTCGGCAGCAACCGGGACATGCCGTCCAACATGCCGAGCCCGGCCCGCAGGATCGGCACCACGATCGGCCGCGGGCGCGACAGCTCCACCCCCACCATCGGGCCGATCGGTGTGTCGATGGCGTGGTCGTGAACGGCGATTTCGCGGGTCGCCTCGTAGGCCAGCAAGGTCACCAGTTCCGCCACCAGGGCGCGGAAAGTCGGCGAGTCGGTGTTCTTGTCGCGCAGCGCGGTCAGCTTGTGGGCGATCAACGGATGATCGGCGATATGCACATGCATGACTCCAACCTACCCGTCGGCCGCCCGGCCGGGCCGGGGCTGAGCCAGACCCGTGTCCCGGTGGCGCGGTAACGCCGCAAGGAACAATGGTTGGATGCGAATTCCAGCCACCGAACTTTGGCTCCAACCGATGCGGCAGGCCATCTCTTTGGCCGCCGATGCCGCTCGGCGTTTCGGCGACGTGCCCGTCGGCGGCGTTGTGGTCGGCCCAGGTGGCCAGGTCATCGCGGGCGCGGCCAACCGGCGCGAACGCGACCGGGACCCGACGGCCCACGCCGAGATCGCGGCGCTGCGCGCGGCATCGGCGGCCCTCGGCCGCTGGCGGCTGGACGGCTGCACTTTGGTGGCCACCCTGGAACCGTGCGCGATGTGCGCCGGGGCGGTGATCGCGGCGCGCGTCGACCGACTGGTGTTCGGGGCCTGGGACGACAAAGCGGGTGCCTGCGGCTCCGTCTGGGACCTGCCTAGAGACCGCGCGGCGCTGCACCGCCCGGAGGTGGTCGGCGGAGTTTTGGAGGCTGAATGCGGGGCGCTGCTGGCTGGTTTCTTCGCGGAACGCCGGCCTTGACTCGGCAGTCCTGGTACTCTTTGCGGCGGTGGTGTGTCCGAGCGGCCTAAGGAGCACGCCTCGAAAGCGTGTGTGGGGGCAACTCCACCGCGGGTTCGAATCCCGCCGCCACCGCCATAGGCGTCCCGCTCAAACCAGGGGTCTGGTTTGAGTGGGGCGCGCCAAGCCCGCCAAATGCCGGTCCGAACAGGGGAGGCAGCCCATGGACAGCAGTCCGGAGCGCCAACAGTGGATTGAGCAGGTCAACCTGGCTGTGGCCGGTGATCGCGGCGAAGGCGTCAGATTGGGCGCCACCAGCCTGAACCAACGGGTTTTGGACGCGATCCGCGAGCCACAGGGTGTCAACGCGGAGCTATTGCTGGTGACATTGGGCGCGCTGGCGGGTTTCACGGTTCAGCAGACGTTGCGCCACTTGGCGCCGGGCGGGCCGCTGAGGCCGGGCGGGCCGGAAGAACGCGCGGCCTTCGTGGTGCTCGAGACGGCCGACGGCCGGCGCTATTACCATGGCGATCCGCTCAACCGGCTCTTGTTCGAGTTGCCGGAATCGGTTTTGGGCCGGCTCTGGGGTCTTGCCGCGGCGGCTGGTCTCGGCCTTGACCGACCGCCTGACCTGGATGAATTGGCCGGCCATGTGGCCTCGACACTGGGGCTGGCGTCATTCGGGATGATCCGACTGCGGACTTTCGACGAACCGCCGCTGGCGTCGGTCGAGACACTGGTGCGCCACTTCTGGCCGGAGTGGAGTCCCGATCTGGCCGTGTTCTGCCCCTCCCCGGAGGATTGGCTGGCGCTCGCCGCGGCCTCGTTAGTGGACGGGCTGGCGATGGCCAGGGACGCCGTGCCGGCGGCCGACGGGTTGAGGATCGCCATGGAGGCGGCGTTGGCCGCCTCGAAACTCGACCCGGCCGCGCTTTGACCGGCGCCGCCGACGCGTCGGCCGGCCAAAACCCGGTCTCCAAAACTATGAGGCGTCAAGCTAGGTAGTCGTCTGGAGCGCGCTGCCGAAACGAGGCAGTCTTAAGTGCGTCGCCGCCCGCAAGACGGCCGGCGGGGCCAGTTCCAACGCGCCGCGCGCCACCAGGTTGCGCAGCCATTCGCGGCGTGAGGTGAATCCGGAATCCAGGAAGGCGCGCTGGAGGCGGATCTCCGCCCGCAGGGTCTTCAGGCCGCCGCGGCGGCGCCATCCCGCCGCCGAGACACGGTAATTGACCAGCGGCTCCGCCAAGTTGGCGGCCCGCGCGCCGCCCTGAAGCAGCCGCGCCCAGAGGTCGTAGTCCTCGAGATGGAAAAAGTCGCGGTAGCCGCCGGCGGACAAGACCAGTGACCGCCGCGTCACCACGGTCGGATGCGCAAACGGGTTGACCGCTTTGGCGGTCCGGCGGATTTCGGCCTCGTTTAGCGGGTAGCGGCGCAGGCGTCCGTAGCTGACCCGGCTGGCCGAGTCGACGGCGAACTCTCTCATCGCGGCGCCCACCAAATCGAACTCGCCCGAGGCCACTAGCGGCACCGTCCGGGCGAACCGCCGCGGCACTGACAAGTCGTCGGCGTCTTGCCTGGCCACCACCTCAAAGCGGCAAGTCGCCAGACCGGCGTTGAGCGCCCCCGCCAGGCCCAGGCCCCGAGGCAGAGCCAACAACGACACGTCGGGCCGGGCGGCCAAGCCGTCGAGCAGCGCCGCCAAGGCCGGCCCGACCGGTCCGTCCCGCACCACCACTATCTCCGCCGGCGCCAATTCCTGGTCCTCGGTGACGGACCGGAAAGCGGCTGCGACCTGCTCCGCCGTGTCGCCCCAGTAAACCGGCAACAGGACCGCGAAGTCGCCCGATGCCGCGCCGCCGGGCCGCCGCCCGGTTCCCGCTGCGCCGGCCGTCATGGCCGCGCCGCCCGGGCGTCGACGGCCGCGACCTGGTCGGTCAGCCGGCCTTGGCCGGCCAGGACTTCGGAGTTGGCGCGAGGCCGCGAGAAAATCCCGTCCTTGAGGCCGCGCAGCCCCGCCCGCGCCAGCCGGGTCTTGTGACTTGATCGCGCGGCCGCGCCCAGCCAGCCGCACACCGTGTAGGCGAAGTAGATCAACGCGTCGAGAGGGCCGAAAGCGGGTGACTTGAACAAGGCCCAGAGTTTGTTGCGGACCTCGTAGTAGAACCGGTCGCCGGGCGAACGCAGCCCGGCCGCGAATGTCTTGGTGTGGTGGACGGTCACCGAAGCCGGCGCCAGCAGGCCCGCGCCGCGCCTGAGCAGGCGGGCGGAGTACTCGAAATCGTCGTTCCAGATGAAATAGTCGGCCAAGGGCAGCCGGTGGCCCCAGGCGGTGTGCGCGTCGACCAGCATGGACACGAACGAGCCGGTCCGGATGGGGATGCCGCCGGCGCGGCCGGCCGCCCGTCGCCGCCGGCCGGCCGACCATAGACGCTGACGCTGGGTGTTCATCGGATGGTCGCGCCCGTCCGTCCAAACCACCCTGGAGGAAGCCAGCGCCAATTTGCCGGGGTAAGCCAGCCAGGCCCGTTCCAGTTCGGCCAGGGCGGTCGGGGTGGGCGCGGTGTCGTCGTCCATCAGCCAGCTCGCGTCT
>JAITKC010000235.1 GCA_031278665.1 Bifidobacteriaceae bacterium
CAGAGCGTCAACTCTTTGTCGCCCTGGTCGGTGGATTCCCCGCCGCCGGGTTTGGCGGCGCCGTCGTCTGCTCCGCAGCCGGTCAAGGCCAGGGCGGCGGCCGTCGCCAACGCCGCGAAGCCGGTAAGTTTCTTCACTCCCAATCGTCCTTTCTTGATGGCGCGGCCCTTCCCGCCCGGGCGGACCGCGAGGGCTTGGACTTCAGGTCAAACCCAGCCGTTCGGCCAGCACCAAGGCGCCGGCGCCCAGCAGGGCCGCGTCAGCGCCAAGCTCGCTGACGCGGATGTCGAGCGCGGCCATGATTTGCGGCAGCAGCCGCTCCTCCAGGCCGGCCCGGATGGCCGCCAGGACCGCCGGGGTGAACAACCCCTTCGGATCGGCGAACACCAAGTCGCTCAAGTTGAATGCGGACACGATCGGCCCGAGCACCGCCGCGGTCGATCGGCCGACTTTGGCCAGCGTTTCGCCGTCCGGGGCCGCGCCTTCGCCGCCCAGCACCCGGCGGTTGAGCACTGTTTCAAGGCATCCCCTGCGCCCGCAGGTGCACAGTTCGCCGCCGACCATGGCCGGGATGTGCCCGATCTCGCCGGCCGCGTTCGACGGCCCGAGCAGGAGCACGCCGTCGAGTAGCACGCCGGCGCCCAGCCCGTCGGTCAACGAGACCTCCATCAGGCCTTGGGCGCCGGCGCCGGCGAACGTGAACTCGGCCAGCGCCCGCAAGTTGGCGTCGTTGGCGGCGAAGATCGGCCAGTTGTCCGATGCCGCGCTCCCGCCGCCGTTCGCCCCGCCGCCTTGGGCCGTCCGTTCGGTCAGGCGTTGTCTAAGCAGGCTGGGCAATGGCAGGTCCCGCCACTGGTAATCCTCGGCGTAAGTGACCACGCCGTCTGGTCTGACCACTCCGGGCGCGGCCACGCCGACGCCGAATAGGCGCGCCGGCGCGCCCCGGGCGCCGCCCGCGCGGCCCGCGCCGCCTGTGGTATCCGCATCGGCGGCATCGGCGGCATCGGCGGCATCGGCGGCATCGGCGGCATCGGCGGCATCGGCGGCATCGGCGGCCGAGCCTAACTGGTCGACCTGGGCGATTAGCGTTTGGGCCAAAGCCGCCGCGTGGTCTACCACGGCCTCGCCGGCGGCGCCGGGGGTCGGCCGCGAGGACCGCGCCACAATCTGGCCGCGCAGGGTCATCAGGGCGCCCCTCGCCTGGTTTATGTCGCTCAGATCGAGCGCCACGATCAGGTGTCCGGCCGCGTCGATGTCGATCAGGTTGCCGGGTTTGCCGACTCGCGCGGCGGTGGTCTCCCCGAGGTCGCGGATCAGTCCCTCGCCCGACAACTCGGCGACCAGGTCAGAGATTGTCACCCGGGTCAGACCCGTGCCGCGAGCCAATTCGGCGCGCGACAACGGCCCGGCGTGGAATAGCGAACTGAGGACCAGCGCGCGGTTGTGCGCTCGAGAATGGCCCGGATGAGCCTTGGCTGTCGGCCTAAGCCAAGCGCCGCCGAGCCGTCCCCCGTATTGGGCCCCTTCGCCGTTCATATTGTTAGTAAACCTTCCTTACAAATTATTGTCAACCCATCGCCGGGCCGCCCGCCATTTGCCCAGACTACGCCGCGCCAGGCCGCCCGCGCCGCACCGTCCAAACGTTTACGCAGGTGAAAGGCATGATTCGGCCCTACGCTAAAAAACCAAACCGGACGCTGGGCCATGATTTCGGTCGCTTGGACGGCTTTCAAGCGCCAGGCCGCGCGAAGATTTGTGACCAAACCGTTACGCCGTGCCGCGGTCCGACTGGTCGCGAAAATCGGACGCGTATCCGGTGAAACGGTCGCTGCCATGGGCTTTAGGGCGACCGCCACGACCGCCGCCGACCGCCCGGACCGCCGCGGCCGGAAATCGCCGCGCCGGACAGTCCTAGTGCCTCACCCCCGCCCGGCGAGCTCCGGCGCGCGCCGCGGCAGGCCGCCGATTTGACACGGGCGAGTCGCCTCGGGAAAGATCATCGGCTCGGATGCCAGGCCCAAACGGGGGCCCGCCGCCCAAGTCGACTTAGGGCGCCGGAGCAACCCGTGGCGAGACCTGGCGATGGCGCCCTCAAGCGACCTGACAAGTCCCGGACCTGCGACGTTAGCACTTCGGGACAGATCAGGTAGGCGCGGCGGGAGGGCGCCGGCCAACGACAGCCATACCAAAGTCGCCTCGACGTTTAGCGCGCCGGGCAGCTGCTGAACGGCGCTGTCGCTAGGCCTTTCCGACGACTTCGCGCCACCCACGCACGGGGAAAAACCGTGCCCCACCGTGAAGTCTGTCTCCCGCTCGGCCGGGGGGAAAGGAGGCAGCGATGGCGCGCGCCAACGCTCTTAATCACTCAACGACCAGACCGGCGAGCCGAGTCTGGAAGTTAGTCGCGGCAGTCGGGCTAGTCGCCGCCGTCGTGGCCGTCGGCTTTTTGCCGCCCGACCCGGCGCCGGAGGCTGACGCCGGACCGCAGCAGGCCCAGCCCCGGGTCCCCCAACCAGTGGTCGCGCCGGAGGTGCTGGAGAAGTCCAGCCTTATCAACCCGGCGCAGCGCAAGAACCGGCGTTCCCGCGTCGCCGGCATCACGATTATCAATGGCGAGTTGTACCTCTGGGGCTGGGGAATCTGCGGCGCCAGGGGCTACAAGACCGAAGAAAACTGCGCCCTCGAATATCTCGACTTCAACCATGACAACCAAGCCCCCTACAAGCCCGAGGGTCTGCCGCAGGGCGCGATCAAAGAGGTGACCGCGCAGAAATACAACTTCAACGTCCTCGACACAGCCGGCTATGTCTGGGGCTGGGGATCAATCTCGAGCGTCGACGGCACCGGCGGCTCCGAACTGCAGCGCAACGACACCGGGTCGAACGCGAGGCAGAAGAGGGGAATCGGCTATGGAGCCTCCTATCCCCCGAAACTCCTGCGGATCGGCGCGGCCTGGGACGACTCGTGCCGCAAAGTCGGCAAGTCGGCCATCCTGACCAACTGCGGCAAACCGCTGCTCGGCGAAAACGACCCGGTGGTGTTGATGTCCAGCACAGAGTTCTCCGGCGCCGCCATCACCTACTCCGGCCTGGTCTACTCCTGGGGCGCCAAGAACTGGGGCGGGGTGGCCGAAGGCGCCGAAACCGAGGCCGGGCACACCGACGGCGACAACCGCTACGGGGCCGTCCGCGTCGAGGGTCTGCCGGACCCGACTGTGCC
>JAITKC010000236.1 GCA_031278665.1 Bifidobacteriaceae bacterium
CTTCTTCCGCGTCCTGGCGCGTGCGAACGAACACGATCGCCGCCGAACGATTCGTCGCCAACGTCCTGACCAGCGCCTCGACCTTGTGTCGGGCGGGCACCAGGACCCAGCGCTGGGTCACATCGGCGGCCGGCGCGCCGGCAGCGACCCAGACCCACACCCGGGCGCGCAAGTATCGGCTGGGCGCCGCGCGGATCGCGTTCGGCATATTGGCGGAGAACAGCGCCGTCTGGCGGTCCGCCGGGGCCTGCGACACGATCGCGTCCACCTCTTCGGCGAAGCCCATCCGCAGCATCTCGTCGGCCTCGTCGAGGACAAGGAAGCGCACGTTCGACAGATCAAAGGTGCCGCGCGCCAGATGGTCGGCCAACCGGCCCGGCGTTCCGACCACGATCTGGGCTCCGGCCTCCAATTCTCGTTTCTGCGGGCCGTAGGGCGCGCCGCCGTAGACGGCCGCGACCCGCAGGCCGGGGGTGTTGCGGCCATAGTCCTGCAGCGCGCCCGCCAGCTGCAGGGCGAGCTCCCGCGTCGGCGCCAACACCAGCGCCAACGGGCCGGGCGACGCGGACCGCCGGTCCGGATCGATATCCGACTGGATCCGGGCCAGCATCGGCAAACCGAAGGCCGCCGTCTTGCCGGTGCCGGTTTGGGCCTCGCCGGCCACGTCGCGCCCCGACGCCAGCGCCGGCACGACCGCCGCCTGGATCGCCGTCGGGACAACAAAGCCGAGGTCGGCCACCGCGGTCACAATGTTGTCCGGCAACCCCAGGTCGGCGAAGCCGACCGGAGCGTCGAGGGCTTGGTCAAGGACAGTTGTCATCGGAATCGTTCGCCAATCGTCAATCGGAAAGCCGGGTTGCACCAGGCGGCAAGGCCGACCGTGCTGGAGAACGGTGCCGGCCAAGCTCCAAGACGCAAGGAAGCTTGGTTGCCGCGCCGAAGTCCCTCGGCCGGCGGGCCGGAAAACGGCCCCGAAGGACTATACCCCATCGGCGGACCGCGAGGCGCGGTCGCGCTAACGGCTTCTTCCCAGCCGGCTTCCAGACTTGGGGGCTTGAATAGGTGGACTCTGCGCGAAATGAGGCCCCCATGTTCGATTTCATTCTGCCGTTGGCCGACGCCGCGGCGATCACGGTGTTGGTCCTGGTGCTCTACTATCCCCGGCACCGCCGCCGAGACTTGGTGGCGGCGTTTCTGGCCGTCAACGTAGGGGTGATGGCGGTGGCCGCCGCGCTGGCCGCGACGTCTGTCAACGTGGGCCTCGGACTGGGGCTCTTCGGGGTGCTGGCGTTGATCCGGCTGCGCAGCGCCGAACTGCAACAACATGAGATCGCCTATTATTTCGCCAGTTTGGCGCTCGGGTTGATCGGCGGACTGGCGTCGCCAATGGGCTGGGCCGCGGTCGTTTTCATGGTCGCGGTGGTGGTGGTGTTGGGGGCGGCCGATTGGCGGGGCGGCGCCCGCCCCAACCGGGTCCGGACGGTGGTCCTGCCCGGTCTGCATCCCGGCGGGCCGGAGTTGGACCGGCAATTGGCCGCCTTGTTCGGGGCCGAACCGCTCTTGGCGAGTGTTCGCAAACTCGACGCGGTCAGACAAGAGACGGTGGTGGCCGTCCGCGCCGCGTCGGCGAGACCATGATCCGCCGGGCAGCGCTTCTAGCCGCCGCTTTGGCGCTGGTCGCGGCGGGATGCTCGGCGACGCCGAGCGGGCAGGCGGACGGCGCGCCGACCGGCGGCGGGCGGACGGTGGCCGGCGGCCAGGCGGATGTGCCGGCAGACGTCGACTCGGCTTTGACGGACAAGTTGGACAGCCATTGGCAAGCCGACGATGCCGTGTTGGGCGCGGTCCGAACTATCGAGTTGGGCGGCGGCTCAGTCGAGATCGACGCCCCGGGGGCTTATCGGCTGACCGGCACGCTGTCAGACGGCCAGGTCAAAGTGGCAGTCGAAACAAAGGGGCTGGTTCAACTGGTCCTGGACGGCGCCCACGTCACCTCGTCGACATCGGCGGCGATCAACGTGGCCCAGGCGGACGAAGTCGTCATCGTGCTCGCGGACGGCTCCGTCAACACCCTGACGGACGCGGAAACCTACGCCGAGCCGGACACCGAGCCGGACGCGGCGTTGTTCTCGAAGGCCGACCTGTCGATCGCCGGCGGCGGGGCGCTGACGGTGCGGGGCCGGGCCGGCGACGCCATCGCGTCGAAAGACGGGCTGGTTATCGCTGGCGGCCAGTTGACGGTCGAAGCCGCCGACGACGGCGTCAAGGGCCGCGACTATCTGCGGGTGGCCGGCGGCGAGGTCACAGTCGCGGCCGGCGGCGACGGCCTGAAGTCCACCAACGCCGATGACGCCGGAGCCGGTTACGTGCTCCTCGAAGGCGGAGCCGTGACCATTGAGGCGGACTCGGACTGCGTCGACGCCGCCACCGACGCCCTGGTGACGGCCACCACGGCCTTCCTGGCCTGCGGCGACGACGCCATCCACGGGGACGCGCGGCTGGTCATGGACGGCGGCGAGGTCGAGGTCAAGCGGTCCTTCGAAGGCCTCGAGGCCCCGGTGCTGGTGTTGGCCGGCGGCCGCTTGAACGTCGTCGCCAGCGACGACGGGCTCAACGCGGCGGCATCGACCAGTTCCGGCGAGGACGGCGAGCCGGCCGCTCCGGGCCGGCCCGGCGGGGGCGGGCGCGGCGGCGGGCGCATGGGCGTCCAAGACGGCGTGACCCTGGTCATCACCGGCGGCGTGGTCACCATAGAGGCCGGATCGGACGGGATCGACTCGAACGGGCCGGGCGCTATCGCGGGCGGAACCGTCACCGTCTACGCCCCGGCCAACGGCATGAACGGGCCGTTCGACATCGCCGAAGGCGGCCCGGTCGTCACCGGCGGAGTGGTCACCGCCTATGGCACGAGTGGCGGGCGCGGGGCCATCATCAGCCCGGACGCCGGCTCGACCCAGGCCTGGCTGGCGGCCGCGTTCGAGGCGGCGGGCGGCGGGGCGCTGACGCTCGCCGACGCCGCCGGCCGCCAGATCGCCGTCCTGGAGCCGAACCAGGCGGTCTCGGCGGTGGTGTTCTCGAGCCCCGATCTGGCGGACGGCGACCAGTACAGTTTGACCGCCGATGGCGTCAGCCTCACCGTCACCGCCGGCCAG
>JAITKC010000253.1 GCA_031278665.1 Bifidobacteriaceae bacterium
CTCCCAGGGTAGCCGAGCCCCGGGACCGCCCTGGCCGGGCCGGTCGCGCGCGCCAACAGCCGAGCCAATAGACTTTGCCGCCATGAGCCTGGCCCTGTTGACCGACAAATACGAGCTGACAATGCTGGAGGCGGCCCTGGCGGACGGAACCGCCGGGCGCCGGTCGGTTTTCGAGGTCTTCGCGCGGCGGCTGCCCGGCGGGCGGCGCTACGGCGTGGTCGCCGGCACCGGACGGCTCATGGAATTACTCGCCGCCCTGCGCTTCGACCACCCGGACGGCTCGCTCCAATGGCTGGTCGAATCCGGCACCGTCGCCCAGTCCACGGCCGACTGGCTGGCCTCTTACCGCTTTGGCGGCTCGATCAGCGGCTACGCCGAAGGCGAAGTCTATTTTCCCGGCTCGCCGGTGCTCACCGTGGACGGCAGTTTCGCCGAATGCGTCATCTTGGAGACGCTGATTCTGTCGGTGCTGAACCACGACTGCGCCGTCGCCTCGGCCGCCTCGCGGATGACCGCCTCGGCCGGCGGGCGGACCTGTCTGGAGATGGGCGCCCGGCGCACCCACGAGGAGGCGGCCACCGCGGCGGCGCGCGCCGCTTATGTGGCCGGTTTCGCGGCCACCTCCCTGCTTGAGGCCGGCCGGCGCTGGGGCATCCCGACTGTCGGCACGGCCGCGCACGCCTTCACCTTGGTGCACGATTCGGAACGCCAGGCTTTCGCGTCCCAACTGGCCGCCCAGAGCGCGGCCACGACTTTGCTGGTCGACACCTACGACGTCAAACAGGCCGTCGAGTTGGCCGTCGAGTTGGCCGGCCCGGCCCTGCGGTCCGTCCGCCTCGACTCCGGCGACCTGCCGCAACTGGCGCGCGCGGTGCGAAACCAACTCGACGCCCTCGGCGCCACCGCCACAACTATCACCGTCACCTCCGACCTCGACGAATACTCCATCGCCGGCCTGGCGGCGGCGCCCGTCGACGCCTATGGAGTCGGCACCAAACTGGTCACCGGCTCAGGCGCGCCAACCGCCGAACTGGTCTACAAACTGGTCGCCCGCCAGGGCGGCGACGGCAAACTCGAGCCGGTCGGCAAACGCTCTTCCGGCGGCAAGGCGACTATCGGCGGGGCCAAATGGGCCGGTCGGCGGATCGACGACGCGGGGATCGCCGAAGAGGAGGTCATCTTGACCGGACCGGCCGTCCGCCCGGTGGCGCCGGAGGCCTACGGGCTGCGCCCGCTTCAGATCGGCTACGTCGACCGGGGCCGGATCGACCAGGCCCGCCTCGGCGCGGCCGGCTTGGCCGCCGCCCGCGAGCGCCACCTGGCCTCGCGCGACGAGTTGCCAGCCGCCGGCCTGCGACTGTCTCAGGGCGAGCCGGCCATTGCGACCACCGTCGCCGACGTGCTGGCCGGCGCCGGCGCCTGACCAGGCGGCGGTCCGGGGCCGCCGGAGATCCCGGACTCGGGGCTCCAGGCCCGGGCTGGCGGCGTCCGGATCGTCCGGTAGCATCGGCGGTGAAAACTCCACAGTCGGCCAAGGCGGGGAAGCCGGTCCAAACCCGGCGCTGACCCGCAACGGTGGATCGCCTATGCGATGAGCCCGATCACCGCCTTGACGCCGCTGCGTTTTAGTCCGCCGAGGTCTGCGGAGGAACGTCGAAACCAGGTTTCCCGGCGGCGTTCCCCTTCGGATCGCCCAGCCGAATCGAGGCACAACGTGAGTGTGTTCACTCGTCCCGCAGCGGGTCTGGCCGCTGCCCTGATTCTGTCCGCTTCGGCCGCCTTGGCCGCGCCCGCCCTGGCGGCGCCCGCGGCGCCGGTCGCCGGCGCCGCTTGCCAGCCCGGCCAGGGCGTCACCCTCGCGGTAGATTTCTCCCCCGTCCGCGACCAGGTCGACATCCGTTGCGCGCCCGATGCCGCCGGGACGGTCCGCGACGCCTTCGCCGCCGCCGGTTTCGACTTTGGGGAGTCAGGCACGTTCATAACTGAAATCGACGGCGTGGACGCCGCCGCCCTCGGCGAACAGGGCTGGTGGGGGCTGTTCGCGTCAACCGCCGACGGCCTGCCGGGCGGTCCGGCGGGAGACCAGTGGCAGATGGCGATGGTCGGCGCCGACAGCGGACCGGTCCAAACCGACGAGGCCTATTTCTTCAGACTGTTCGAGTCGTGGTCCGCGACCGGCGACCCCAGGCTGTCCCTGGCCGAAGTCGTCGGCCACGCCGGCACCGACTCGACGCCGCCGCCAGCCCGCGTCGACCCGGCGCCGGCCAACGCCGCCCAGGCGGCCGGCTGGATCGGCCGCGAATTGGCGGCATCGGACGGCGTGGCCACCCTGAACGGCGCCGCCGACTGGGGCTTGACCATCGACGCCCTGTTCGCCTTGGCGGCGGCCGGGGTGGGCGGCGACCAGGCGGCCGCCACCGCCGCCAAACTACAGGCCTCCGGCGAGGCCTACGCGGGCGCCGCCGCCGAACTCGACGCGAAATGGCCGGCCGTCGCCAAACTGGCTCTGGCCCTGCAGGTGGCCGGGCTTGAGCCGGCTGTCGTCCAAGCCGACGGGTCGAACCGCGATCTGATCGCCGACTTGCGCGCGGCCCTGGGCCCCGACGGCTCATTTGGGACGGGCGACAATTCATTCAGCCATCCGCTGGCCTTAATCGCCTTGGCCCGCACCGACGGCGGCGCGCCGCCGGCCGCCGTCGCCTGGCTGACCGCCCAGCAGTGCGCCGACGCCGACGATCCGGCCCACGGATCGTTCGGCTGGACCGCCGGCTGCGGCTCGCCCGATCCGGACGCCACGGCCATGGCCATCCAGGGCCTGCTGGCCGGCGGCCTGGAGCCGACCAGCGGGCCCGTCGCCGGCGCCGCCGCCTGGTTGGCCGCCGCCCAAGCGGCAAGCGGCGGATTCCCGTCCAGTTGGGGCGCCGCCAACGCCAACACCACCGGACTCGCCGGGCTGGCCTTGGCGCTGGCCGGCGGGCACGACCAGGCGACTGCGGCGGCGGCCGGCTACGTTGGCGCCCTGCAGTTGACCTGCGCCGCCCTGGCGATCGCGGACACGCCGCTGACCGAGGATTCGATTGGCGCGATCGCCTTCGACCAGGCCGGCTTCGACGCCGCCGTCGCGGACGGGATCGACGACCTCAACGCCGACCAGTTCCGCCGGGCCACCAGCCAAGCGGTCTTCGCCCTCGACGCGCCCGGACTGGTCGCCCTGACACTGGAGGGCGCCGCAGCGGCGTTGCCCTCGGCTTCTTGCGCGGCGGCTTCTTCGCCGCCGCCGAGCGCGTCGTCCACCGGCGCCGCCAGCCCGTCCGGCGCCGCGACCGGCCCCACGCCGACGGCCAGCCAGCCGGCAGCCTTGCCGCCGACCGGTCCGGGCGTCGGAGCCGGCTTGCCGCTGGCCGCGATCGCGGCGCTGGCGACCGGCGCCGCCTTGGTGGCCCGCCGCCGCCGCGTGCTCGGCCAACTGCCGCAACCGGGTCGTTGATCGGAGCCGTCCTGGCGTTCGGCGCCCTGGTCGCCCTGGCGCCGACCGACTCGCACGCCGGCGCCTGCACCACCGCCGAACCCGACGGCGTCACCGTCGTCATCGACTACCAGGGCCTCGGCGGCGGCGTCCAGGCCGTCTGCGCCCTTGGCCTGGCCAAAGGGACAACCGGGGCGGGGGCTTTGGCGGCGATCGGCACCACCACGGAGGGCACCGCGCACGATGGCGCCGGCTTCGTCTGCCGCTTGAACGGGCGCCCCAGCGCCTCGGAGACGCTAACGCTGCCGTCGGGCCCTTATCAAGAGGATTGCGTGCGCACGCCGCCGCTCGACGCCTACTGGTCCTACTGGATCGCCGACGACGGCGGCGCTTGGACCTATGCGACCAGCGGCGCCGGACAGCGCCGGGTCAAACCGGGCGGTTTCGAGGGCTGGTCGTTCAACCTCGGCCAAACCAAGGCCCCGCCGCCGCGTTTCACCCCGGCCAAGACCCCGGCGCCCGAGCCGAGCCAGCCGCCGGCCGGCGGCCCGGCGGACGGCGGCGCCGGAGCGGCCGGTGGCGGCGCGGCGGGCGGATCAGGCGGATCAGGCGGATCAGGCGGCTCGGACGGCGCCGGCAGCGGCGCGAACGGCGCCGGCAGCGCAGCCGGGACGACGGGCGAGGCGGGCGGGACGACGGGCGGGGCCGGCGGAGCCGGCGGGGCTGGCGGGACGACGGGCGGAGCCGGCGGGGCTGGCGTCCGCGCGGA